>CBDUSK010000162.1:0-4497 GCA_965369915.1 uncultured Phycisphaerae bacterium | reverse complement strand
AAATAGCTTTTGGATAGCAATGGCCGGGGTTAACCCATCAATTTCAGGTAAAAAATATCATTTCATCGGCGCCGGCGGTATCGGTATGAGCGGTCTTGCCAAGCTGCTGATGAAAAACGGGGCGACAGTAACCGGTTCGGACCAGGAAGACAGTATTGTTGTAGAAAAGCTCCGGCGGTTAGGTGCGGATATCAGGATAGGTCATACGGCGAGCAATGTCGGGGCTGGGACGGACGCGGTGGTGATCTCGGCGGCGATCCTGGTGAGCAATCCCGAACTGGTCGCAGCGATGGAAAAAGGCTGTAAGGTCTATAAGTACGCCCAGATGCTGGGTGAACTGATGGACCGTTATGCCGGTATCGCGGTTTGCGGGACGCACGGCAAGAGCACGGTGAGCGGGTGGCTCGCGTTCGTACTCGAGGAGGCGGGGATATCGCCGAGTTATATCGTTGGGGCCGAGATACCGCAATTAGGTGACTCGAACGGAGTTGGGAACGGTAAATATTTTATCGCCGAGGCGTGCGAATACGACCGGAGTTTTCTTAACCTGCATCCCGAGACGGCGGTAATTTTGAATATCGAGCAGGACCACCTGGACTATTATGCCGACGAAGACGAGATCGTCGACGCTTTTGCGGAATTTGCAAGCGGAGTAAAACCCAAAGGAACAATAATCGCAAATATCAGCGACCCAAACGTCGCAAAAGTACTTCAAAGGCAAAAGAAAGGACGAAAGATAATCACTTTCGGATGCGGCGAGGTGTATGACTTTTGCGCCCGGAACATAGAGCTTATCGACGGGCTGTATCATTTCGATGTTTTTCATCACGGCGATCTGTTAGGCAGGACGGGTATATCTTTACCCGGTGAGCATAATATCTTAAACGCCCTTGCGGTGATCGCAGCGGCGGTGAGTGCAGAAGCTGATGGTAAGATAATTCTGGAACTTTTGGACAAGTTCAGCGGAATTGACCGAAGAATAATGTTGAAGGGAACGATCGGCGGGGTTACGGTTCTGGACGACTATGCTCATCATCCTACGGAAATAAGGGCATCCTTGAGTGCTATCGGCCAGCGTTATGCCCCGGAGCGGCTGTGGTGTATTTTTCAGCCTCATCAGTACAGCAGGACAAGGTTTTTGCTTGATGATTTTGCGGAAAGCTTTAAGCTTGCGGATATAACGATAGTACCGGAAATATATTTTGTCCGGGACACGGCAAAATCCAGGAACGAGGTAAACGCCGAAGTCCTGGTCGAGAGGATCGGGCGGGAAGGGTCCGAAGCGGTTTTTATCGATGACTTCTCAAGGATTTGCGAGTATCTTAAAGCGAACGTTAAGGGCGGGGACCTGGTAGTAACCATGGGAGCCGGGGATATCTGGAAGGTTGCAGATGAATATATTCAGTGGCTTAGAAGAAATAGTTAACAAGGATTGCCCGTTAAGCAAGTACACCTGGTACGGCATCGGCGGCAATGCGGACTATCTGGTCATACCGAAAACCATCGAACAGCTCAGAACCGTGGTCCAGAGATGCAACGAGAACGACGTTGGCCTGCACGTGCTGGGGTTCGGCTCGAATCTGCTTATCGACGACGAAGGAGTCCGCGGCGTAGTGGTCAAACTCGAAGGGGACGAGTTTACCGGCACTAAGTTCGAAGGGAACATTATTACGGCGCCGGCCGGTGCCAATTTGAGTAAGCTGGTGCTGGAATGTGTCCGCAGGGGTCTTAGCGGACTCGAGGCTCTTACAGGTATCCCGGGTTCGGTCGGCGGAGCGATAAAGATGAACGCCGGGGGGAACTTCGGCGATATCGGGGCCTCGGTCGAAACGGTAACCCTGATGGACAAGGAAGGTAATATCTTCGAGAAAAGCAAACCCGAGCTTGTTTTCGATTACCGGTGGGTGAACATAACGGCCAAAGTAATACTCGGGGCCAAGATCGGGCTCATCGAATCCGATCCGAATCAGATGCTTCGGACGATAAAGGAGATATGGATCTATAAGAAGAATTCACAGCCTCTGAACAGCAAAAACTCAGGCTGTGTATTCAAGAACCCGCGAGGTCTCTCGGCAGGAGCGCTGGTAGACCGTACCGGCTTAAAGGGCCTGCAGATCGGCGGTGCCCAGGTGAGCGAAAAACACGCAAACTTTATCACTACCGTAAAGGGCTGTAAAAGTTCCGATGTGAAAAGACTCATCGAAGCGGTGCGTGAGCGTGTCATAGAGAAATTTAAAATCGAACTTGAGCTGGAGCTTGAGATCTGGTAGGTTAGCCACTCCGACAAAAATCAATCGCATATCAATGACAGGAAAAGACTTAAAAATAGCGGTGCTGATGGGGGGCATCGGTACGGAACGCGAGGTTAGTCTCAAAAGCGGAGAGAACATCGCAGGTTCGATCGCGGCAGCAGGACTTGAGGTCGTTGCTTTCGACATCAGGCCCGACGAGATGAGCATTCTTGACGATCCGAGTATCGACGTTTTTTTTCCGGCGCTGCACGGAAAATTCGGAGAGGACGGTCAGCTCCAGGATATCCTCGAACAAAGGGGGTTGTGCTACGCCGGCTCAGGTCCCGAGGCAAGCAGGACCGCTTTTGACAAGATCGTCTGCAAGGAAGCATTAAGGAATATCGATATCTCGTTACCAGCCGATCTAACTGTCAATGCTGCCGATACGGTTGGGTCCCTTAAAGAAAAGATATTTTCGATCGGTGAAAAGGTGGTCGTAAAGCCCATAGCCGAAGGCAGCAGTTTCGGTGTGCAAATAATCGAAGGTTCCGAACAGGCGGCCAAAGCGGCTGTTGAGACGTACGGAAAGTTCGGCGACTGTATGGTAGAGGAATTTATCGCCGGCAGGGAGATCACCGTAGGGATAGTGAACGGCTGCGCCCTTCCGATCATCGAGATAAGGCCCCGGACGCAGTTTTATGACTACGATGCAAAATATATAGACGATGCGACCGAGTATCTGTTCGAAACGATCGAAGATGCGGAAGTTGCCGCTAAAATACAGGAAATTTCGGTGGAATGTTTTAATATGATAGGGTGCAGACACTGGGGCAGGGTCGATATGATATTGAACGAGGAGAATGTTCCGTATTTTCTCGAGCTCAACACCCTGCCCGGTTTTACATCGCATTCACTTATTCCGATGGCCGCGAATAAAGCGGGGATGTCAAACAGCGAGCTTTGTGTTAGAATAATCGAAGCGGCATTAGAGAGTTTCAAAAAGGATAAATAAAGCTTTGGCAAGGAAAAAGAGAAAAAAGAAAAAGAAGAGTTCTGACTGGTTCGGCTTCGAAATGAAAACCAAGGTCTCTTCGGTAACATTTGATACAAGCTATCGCGCATTTCTTATTATATTAGCGGCTGGAGTTTGCCTTTCGGGAGTTATTTTCGGTTTTATAAAACTGGATCAATACATACAGGCTGTTTCGCCGGTTTCCGAGAAGTACGGTTTTGTCGAACTGATCGACAAGCCTGGGTGGTTCAACAGCGATCTTGTAAGAAAGGTCGAACTGGCCGTCGGCGGGGAGGAATTTGCTCTCGATAAGACTTCCGCCCGGATGGTCGCAGAGAACCTGAAGGACTTACCGTGGCTTTACGAGGTAAAGACCCAGACCACGAACAAATCGGTTCAAATAAGAGCACAGTACCGAAAGCCTTTAGCTTTAGTCAAAAGCTCACGAAAGATGTATTACATCAGCGCCGACCTTGTAGTGCTGGACTATGTTCCGATCGCAAAACTTGCGATAGTCGAGATCAAAGGCGCATCGTCACCTCCGCCGGTTGGGACTGTCTGGGACACTGACGGAATCGCATCGGCGGTGGAACTTTTGAAAGTGTTAGCTAAAATGGATGAGATATCCACGCCGGAAAGTCCCCTCTTAAAAGAGATCGCGAGTATCGAGACAAGTAATATCGGGGGCAGGAGAAGTTCCCGCAAGCCGCATATCGTTATGTATGCAAACGACGGGACACAGGTATTCTGGGGTGCAGCGGTGGGTGAATCGAGCAGGTATCTCGAGGCTTCCGACAAGGAAAAACTCGCGATGCTGTACGGGTTTTTTAAGGAACACGGCAGTATCCAGGGGCAGGTAAAATATATCGAGTTACGCAATCCGCAAAAAGAGCTGCCTTTGCCAAAGAGGTAGTTACGGCAAACGGACAACGGGGTCATTAAGGGCGGCGGCCAGGTCAGTGTAGCGATAGGGAACATTAAACTCGCTGCAGATGGATCTGAATTTTCCTATCGCTTTTTCGCTCAGGCGGCTTTGAGAATCTCCATTTGCTTTGCAGAAAAATATTCTGCAGCCCGCAAAACGATGTCGGTGAACAGTGCAACTGTCGTCGATGTTATATGGGCATAATCGGCCCGGCATAGGTTTGCCAGGCCCGGTTCCCGCGGTAAAATAGATCAGCTCGGGGCTGGTAACAAACAGCCGATGATCGAAAGTTTCGAAGTCGCAGCATTTACCGCATCGGTCACAGGGCG
>CBDUSK010000161.1:0-4510 GCA_965369915.1 uncultured Phycisphaerae bacterium | reverse complement strand
GCTTTTTAATAAATATAGTTTTCGCGTGTCTTTTCCTCGGAGCCCGGCTTCCGAAGTTCCGCACGCTCACAAAACGCGCGGGCCCGCAGCTCGCCTACGGCCAGGTCGTCGCCTGGGGCCAATACGTCGTAGCCCTCGGCCTGTGGGTCGTGCTGTTAGCAAGACTCTTCCCGGAACTTCCCGCGATGTTCGCCGGCATCCTGCCGGTCGGTTTCGAAGGCGGCCACGGCACCGCCGCCGGAATGGGACCCGTCTTCGCCGAGCACGGTTTTCCGGAAGGTCAGGACCTGGCATTAGCCACCGCCACCGCCGGGATAATCTCGGCCATCGTTATCGGCATGGTCCTGATAAACATTGCCGCCCGCAAAGGCTACGTGCAGAAACACCGCATGGAGTTCGAAGAAGATCGCGGCAACGGCGTCATCCCCATGGACCACCGCCCCAGCGCAGGGCTGCTCACCGTAAGCAGCGACGCCATCGAATCTTTCAGCCTCCACCTCGTCTTCGTCGCCATCGCCGTCGCCATAGGCTACTGCCTCAAGCAGGGCCTGGTCTACTGCGAGCATTTCTCGCCCTGGCTGACCGAACACAAGTTCCTCGCCAGCTTCCCGCTGTTCCCGCTGTGCATGATCGGCGGCTTCTGCGTCCAGCTCTTCGACGACCACTTCGACAAACGCCGCCTCATCGACCTCGGCCTTATCCGAAGGATACAAAATACCGCCCTGGATTTCCTCGTCGTCGCCGCCATCGCCATGATCAGGCTCGACGTCGTCATCGCCGCGGCTGTTCCGCTGGGGATACTCGTCATCGCCGGGATCGCCTGGAACGTGTTCTGTGTTTTCGTCCTCGCCAGAAGAATGCTCCCCGATGCCTGGTTCGAGCGCAGCATCGCCGAGATGGGCCAGTCCATGGGCGTAACCGCCACCGGCCTGCTGCTTCTCCGCGTCGTCGACCCCAACTACCAGACCCCCGCCGCAGACGCCTTCGCCTGCAAGCAGATAATCCACGAACCCTTCATGGGCGGTGGCCTGTGGACCAGCGCCGCTATTCCTTTGATCGCCATCGCCGGCGCCCCGAAGGTCCTGGCGATCGCCGTGGCCGCCATGGCCTTTTGGCTCACCATCACCTTCGCAGGCCGGCTTTTTCACCGCAAAACCGATAGTTAGCGCCGATCTCAACCAAAATATTGACAACTTCCGGACTAATCGCTAAAATCAGTCTTTTGCCCGGCCGAATCATAAACCGACACAAATGTTAAGCGGTGGAAGTAGCTCAGTTGGTTAGAGCACTGGATTGTGGATCCAGGGGTCGGGGGTTCGATTCCCCTCTTCCACCCTTTTTTTGACAAGGACTTACGTTTTGTGAGACCTTTTTTGTTTACCGGGAAAAAACTTACAAAAATCGCCGAATTTCGGGCAAGATTAAGGAAGGAGAAGCGATATGGCAAAAACGACGTTTGGAGTAATTGTGGGAAACAGGGGCTTTTTTCCCGATGCGCTGGCAAAGGAAGGCCGTAAGGGCATCCTCGGCGTACTCAAGAAAAGCGGCTACAAAACAGTAACGCTTTCGATGAACGAGACTAAGTACGGGGCGGTTGAAACATTTCAGGAAGCTAAAAAGTGCGGGGCTCTTTTCGCGAAAAATTCGGACAAGATAGACGGTATTATTGTAACGCTGCCGAATTTCGGTGACGAAAAAGGTGTAGCAGAAGCCATTAAGCGCAGCGGTTTGTGTGTTCCCATTCTTATTCACGCCGAGGCTGACGACAAGAACAGTATGTTAATGGGAAGACGCAGGGACTCATTCTGCGGCAAGATCAGCGTTTGCAATAACCTTGTCCAGGCTGGGATCGTATTTACCCTTACAGCCGCTCATACAGTAAAAGTTTCTTCCGCTGAGTTCAAAAAAGAATTAGAACAATTCGCTACGGTCTGTCGGATCGTTAAGGGTCTCAAGAACGTTCGTTTCGGTGCTATCGGTTCCCGCCCGGCAGCGTTTAATACTGTTCGCTACAGCGAGAAGATCCTCGAAGATACCGGTATTTCCGTTGAGCCGGTCGATCTATATGAGATATTAGGCAGAGTCGAGCGTCTCAAAGACAGTAACAAGGCGGTATTAAACAAGCTCAATGCGATCAAGAGGTATACTTCAACCAAATCTATACCGGCGGCGAGTTTGTTAAAGATGGCCAAATTCGGTTATGTTATTGACAGGTGGACCAAGGAAAACGAACTGGCGGGCACCGCTATTCAGTGCTGGACGGCTCTTGAGGAATTTTTCGGGATCGTGCCATGTACCTTAATGAGCATGATGAGTGAATCCCTTTTGCCCAGTGCCTGTGAAGTAGATATCACGGGGCTTTTGGGGATGTATGTTCTTCAGCTTGCAAGCGGCAAGCCAAGTGCCCTTCTGGACTGGAACAATAATTACGGAAACGATCCGGACAAATGCATGTTGTTCCATTGCAGCAACCTGCCTAAATCATTTTTCAAAAGTTCCAGGATGGACTACCAGGAGATCCTCTCCGGTTCGGTCGGCAAGGACAACTCCTACGGAACAATAGTCGGAAGGATAGCTTCTAATAAAGCTACTTTCTTTAGAGCGACGACCGATGATACCGTGGGGATAATGTCATGTTATGTCGGCGAAGGAGAATTTACGAACGACAAGCTCGATACTTTCGGCGGCTACGGCGTAATGAAAATCGCAAACCTTCAGTCACTTATGCAGTATATCTGCAAGGCGGGCTTCGAGCACCATGTTGCGGTAAATATTTCGCAAAGGGCAGATGCGATCGCCGAAGCACTTGGAAACTATATGGGCTGGGAAATCTATCAGCACGTATAACAATGGGTTCTTGTTTGACTGACTAAGAGAGACGGTAATGCTTTTTTTAGACTGGGTTGTCATCGGATTATATTTTTTGGCATTGATCGTTGTCGTTGTGTGGTCATCCAAAAGACAGAACACCTCCGAGGACTATTTTCTGGCTGGTCGCAACATAGGCTTCTTTGCGGTCGGCGCATCATTATTTGCCTCGAACATAGGTTCCGAGCACATTGTCGGTTTGGCGGGCCAGGGAACGAACAGCGGAATGGCAATGGCTCACTGGGAACTCCATGCCTGGGTCATGATCCTGCTGGCATGGGTGTTCGTTCCTTTCTATTACAGGTCGGGCGTATATACCATGCCGGAATTTCTGGAGCGGCGGTTTAATTCCACGGCCCGATGGATACTTTCGGTGGTTTCACTCGTTGCGTATGTATTTACCAAGGTCTCGGTAACGGTATACGCAGGTGCTATGGTATTCGAGGTACTGCTTCCGGATATTAGCCTTTTTGGTTTGGGTCCCTTCTGGGTAGGAGCGTTTGCTACTGTTATATTGACTGGGATCTATACTGTTTTCGGGGGGCTTCGTGCGGTTCTTTATACCGATACGGCCCAGGCGTTCATTCTTCTGGTGGGGTCGGCTTTCATTACGTACTTCGGATTAAAACAACTCGGCGGCTGGGGTGAACTACAGGAGATATGCCGGCAAAATTCAGAAAGTTTTGCCCTGTGGCGTCCGAACTCCGACCCGGATTTTCCGTGGCTGGGTATTTTGGTGGCATCACCTATCGTCGGTATATGGTACTGGTGTACGGACCAGTATATCGTTCAGCGCACATTGGCGGCAAAAAATCTTCGGCACTCAAGACGAGGCGCCCTGTGGGGCGGCTTTTTGAAGGTCTGGCCGGTAATGATATTTTTGGTGCCTGGTCTAATCGGATATGCGCTTCATCAAAAAGGATTAATTCAGATCCCTACAAAAATAGTTGACGGCAACAGCGTACTGGACGGCGACAAAGTATTTCCCACGATGGTTTCTACACTATTGCCTGTCGGTTTAAGAGGTCTGGTGGTCGGCGGTTTGCTGGCAGCGTTGATGAGTTCGCTTTCTTCACTGTTTAATTCCAGCGCATCGTTGTTTACGATCGACATATACAAAAAGCTGCATCCGGCTGTATCCGAGAGGACGCTGGTTCATATCGGCAGGCTCGCGACAGGGGCCATTGTCATATGCGGTTTGTTATGGATCCCGATCATGCCTATTATTTCCAAAGGCGGTTTATATCAATATCTACAAAGCGTGCAGGGCTATCTTGCACCGCCGATCACATCTGTGTTTTTGTTAGGTCTTTTCTGCAAACGTATCAATGCCAAAGGTGCCGTTGCTGGCCTAAGCGTCGGTTTCATTGCAGGTATGTTCAAGCTGACCGTCCAGGGGCTCGTAGGCGCAGGAAAGATCACCGAAATTCCCTGGCTTGTAAGCATAGGTAATTACAACTTTCTTTTTGCCTCAGGGTGGCTGCTGGTGATCAGCGTTGTAACCATCGTAGCGGTGTCACTTTCGACCGAGCCGCCTTCAGCCGAACAGATCGTCGGTTTAACCTATGCGACCGCAACGGATGAGCAAAAAAGAGAAAACCGGCAAAGCTGGAATAAATGGGATGTCATCGGAACGGGTGTA
>CBDUSK010000160.1:0-4523 GCA_965369915.1 uncultured Phycisphaerae bacterium | reverse complement strand
GCCGGGGTCGGAGGTATCGCGATCGCCCTGGCAGCCAAAGACACGATCGCGAACTTTTTCGGTTCTGTTACTATCTTCGCCGACCGTCCTTTCCAGATCGACGAACTTGTCAGGGTCGGAGAACATTACGGTACGGTCGAAGAAGTTGGATTTCGAAGTACCCGTATCCGCACACTCGAAGGAAATCTTGTTACCATACCGAATAATACGATCGCCAATTCGGAGATTGAAAACGTAGGCAGACGGCCGTTTATCCGAAGGACATCAAATATCACGATAACCTACGACTCCGGCAGCGATAAGACACAAAAAGCTGTTGAGATCATCAAGAAAGTGCTCGCAGAAGTGCCGGAGATAACCGGCGACCCGGACCGGATGCCGAAGGTGTATTTCAGCGATTTTAATGACTGGGCACTGAATATCTACATGAGCTACTGGGTAAAGCCGCCGGATTACTGGAAATTTCAGGCCGTTAACGAGCGGATCAATTTTGAGATCATGAAAAGATTCGAAGCTGAAAAGATA
The DNA here is from genome assembly GCA_965369915.1 of uncultured Phycisphaerae bacterium. Taxonomy (GTDB): domain Bacteria; phylum Planctomycetota; class Phycisphaerae; order Sedimentisphaerales; family Anaerohalosphaeraceae; genus CBDUSK01. The sequence goes on along the minus strand of CBDUSK010000160.1, from coordinate 3,998 downwards.
GAGTTCGCATTCCCGAGTCAGACCCTTTACCTGAAAAAGGACGAAAACACATAGCCGAATACGATGCGTCTGATGATCGTTTGTTAGCTTTTGTTAATTAATTCCGTACAATCAGGATTTCAAGATCGCCATACTAAAGAAACAACTTGGTTTAGTTGATGTATTTTCCGTAGCGACCGGAGCAATGATAAGCTCAGGTCTGTTCATTCTGCCGGCTATCGTTTTCTCAAAAGCAGGTCCTGCGGTCATACTGTCCTATTTTCTCGCATCGCTTTTGGTCGTTCCGAGTGTTCTCAGCAAAGCCGAATTAGCTACAGCCATGCCTCGGGCAGGCGGAACGTACTTTTTTGTCGAGCGAAGTCTGGGTTCGCTCTGGGGTTTGTTCAGCGGATTGGCAAGCTGGTTTTCACTGGCAATGAAGAGCGCTTTTGCTGTTGTCGGTATGGCTATACTTCTCGAGGTTACTTTACAGGCGGTTTTTTCCACACAAATGAGCCAGTGGCATCTTAAAGCAATAAGTATTATCTGCTGTCTTGGTTTTACGGCATTGAATATCGTAAGTGTCAAGCACACAAGCAGATTTCAGGTTTTGCTTGTGGGGATACTGCTGGCGATACTCGCAATATTTGTATTCCTCGGATCGAAAACCGTAGAAGTTGCCAGATACAGCGGTTTTCTTGAAAAGGGCTGGCTGGCTGTTCTTGCGACTTCGGGACTGGTTTTCATAAGCTTTGGCGGCTTGACTAAGGTTGCCAGTATCGCTGAAGAAGTAAAGCATCCGGGTAGAAACATACCGCGGGGCATGATACTGGCCTGGTTTGTTGTAACGGTATTTTATCTCGGTGTGATCACAGTTACCGTCGGGGTTGTGGATAGTAAAGAGTTGAGTAACAGCTTTTTGCCTGTATCACTGGCGGCAAGTGAATTTATGGGCCCAGCGGGGTTTGCGATCCTGGGGTTAGCTGCTATAGCAGCTTTTATTACCACTGCCAACGGCGGCATCCTCGCCGCATCACGGTCCCCCCTGGCCATGAGCAGAGACAAATTGCTTCCGCCATTTTTATCTCGTGTGAATCAGAGATTCAAAACACCCCACATCAGTATATTGCTTACGGGTGGATTTATGATCTTGGCGATTATCTGTCTTGATATCGAATCACTGGTGAAAACCGCCTCGACCTTAATGATAATACTTTTCATTCTTGTCAACGCCAGTGTGATCATAATGCGTGAGAGCAGGATACAAAGCTACCGGCCGAAGTTCAGGTCACCTTTATATCCCTATATACACATTCTGGCTATTGTCGTTTATGGTTTTCTCATCATCGATATGGGGAAAATCCCATTGCTTATCACTACTGGTTTTTTTGCTTTGAGCACAGCCTGGTACTTTCTTTATGTTTCCAAGCGCGTCAGCCGGGCTTCGGCTGTAATGCACATTGTAGAACGTGTTACCGCCAAGGACCTCAAAACCGTCACGCTCGAGAATGAGCTTCGGGATATCCTGATGGAACGAGACGAAATAATCGAAGACAGGTTCGATCAACTTATAAGAGGATGCCGGATCCTGGATATACAAGGCAGGAAGTCTTCGGAGAAGATATTTCGCCAGGCTGCGGAAATACTTGCAGCCAGATTAGGAACCGATGAATTTGTGCTCTTCGAGAAGTTCCTTCACCGTGAGGCAGAAGGCGGCACAGTGATCCAGCCTGGCCTTGCCATTCCGCACATAATTGTCGAGGGCGAGAAAAAATTCGATATCCTGCTTGTCCGGGCCGTCGATGGTATCAACTTCCCAAATGCTCCGGACCCTGTCCGAATAATGTTCATTCTGGCAGGCAGCAAAGACGAAAGAAATTATCACCTGAGGGCGCTAATGGCAATAGCCCAGATCGCTCAGGAAAAAGATTTCGAGCAGCAATGGTTAGCCGCCAGAGATATCGAGGCTATAAGAAACCTGCTCCTGCTGTCAACAAGAAAAAGGGACTCCAACCAGTAGCAACGGCTGCTCAGGTACTTCTTTTAAGCTGTGTCCCGGTTTTGCCTAAATGAGGACAAAAAGCACTTGACGAAAGAGCTGAAATCCGTAGTATTAGCTTTTCTGCTGCGGATGTGGCGGAATTGGCAGACGCGCAGGCTTCAGGTGCCTGTGGGGGCAACCCCGTGGAGGTTCGATTCCTCTCATCCGCATTTACCCGCCTTGTGCAGCGGATGAAGTTTCTCCTTTTTTCAGCAGCAGCGCAGCCTTCTTTGCAAAATATGTGATAATGATATCAGCTCCCGCCCGTTTGATGGAAACAAGCGTTTCAAGCACAATATCGTCAGCATCAACAAGTTTCGCATCAGCAGCGGCATTTAACATCATATATTCACCGCTGACATTATAAGCAGCTATCGGAAGGTCGAATCGCTGTTTGGCTCGGCATATAATGTCCAGATACGGTAAGGCGGGCTTAATCATTACAATGTCAGCACCTTCGGCGATATCCAGTTCGATCTCCCGCATCGCTTCATCACTGTTAGCAGGGTCCATCTGGTAGCTCTTGCGGTCCCCCTGCGACGGGGCACTGTGAACCGCATCTCTGAACGGTCCATAGTATGCAGAAGCATATTTCGCTGCATACGACATTATCGCAGTATCAGCAAGATCATTTTCGTCCAGGACCGTTCTGATTACCCCGACGCGTCCGTCCATCATATCCGACGGCGCCACAATATCAGCTCCGGCCTTTGCATGAGCGAGCGCCATCTTAGCAAGCAAGTCACAGGTCGGATCGTTATCTATCTTTGCGTCCTTGATCAAACCACAATGGCCGTGGTCGGTATATGCACAAAGACAAACATCGGTAATCACTATCATTTCCGGTACAGCGTTTTTTATTTCCCTGATGGACCTGCAGACCGGACCATCCTGATCCCAGGCCTGGGAACCCTTAGCATCTTTGCCGGATGGAATACCAAAAAGTAAAACCGCAGGTATTCCCAGCGATGCAGCCTCTTTGGCCTCAGCGGCTATAATATCCGGTGAATAATGAAAGCAGCCGCTCATCGACGGGATCGGGGCCTTGACCTTTTCACCGGGACATGTGAACAAAGGGTACACAAAATCATTTACACTTAGCCGGGTCTGCCGCACAAATCGACGCATTTTTTCGCTACTGCGAAGTCTTCTGAGTCTTGTTACCGGAAATGCCATTGTAACTCTCCGAATATAAGTTATTATCACAAATATTACCTGATCTTATTATATCACAAAGTCTTTACCTTACGAAAAACAAATTTTAACACATTTTTTTCGCATTTTGAATGGATCAGTTTGTGGGGTGCAGGTCAAAAAAAATCTTGTGTGGGCAAATTTAACTCTTGACTATCAACATTAGACAGGATAAACGCTATGATCATGTTATATGATCATGCTATAAATATCAAATTGACAGGAAGGACGAGGTAATTATGGGAAAAAACATTCGGACATTATTTCAATGGGTATTTGGGGTTTTCAAAAAGCGGGCATTGACATTTTTTGCAGGGATAATCTTTGCCCTATTGTGCTTTGTTGCCCTTAACGCGGCAATGGAGCCGGTATCAACGTCAGAGTATTGCGGGACTAAGTGCCACGAAATGGATACTGCATATCAGAGCTGGAAAGCTTCCACACATGGAACCAACGAGAAAGGCCTCCACTCTGAATGCATTGATTGCCACCTTCCGTCAAAAGATAAATATTTTACTCATATTGTAGCTAAGGCATATGCAGGTGGTAAGGATCTTTATATACATCACTTCGGCGATGAATATGACATTGAAAAGACCAGGGAAAAAGTTGTAGAGCATCTTCAGAACAAACAATGCCTGGGGTGTCATGTCGATCTGCTGGCCAAGCCCAGCAGTGACTTGACCAAGGAAGCACACGCCGAATCCTTGAAGTTCCCTGACGAACCGGATAGCAGATGCATTGAGTGTCACGAAGATGTTGGCCACCAAAGGTAGACTTTACG
>CBDUSK010000159.1:0-4547 GCA_965369915.1 uncultured Phycisphaerae bacterium | reverse complement strand
CCTAGGACACCGGGTTTTCAACCCGGCAACAGGGGTTCGAATCCCCTTGGGGCTACGTAAACCCCTGCAGAAAAAACCCTGCAGGGGTTTTTATATGCGCTGTTAACTACTAAGTGTTGGCTTTATTATCAATAGCACCATTATTTTTAATTCCATATTGACAATTACGGGTGTTGCCCTCAAATCGTTTGCAAATAGCGATTTTGATTTCTTTGGGCGTAGGAAACTGTTGTGTAGATGAACAATCAAACCAGACGCCGGCGGGTTTGCTTCGGTAAAGGGAAAATCCAAGAAACGACAATTGCTCGGATAATTGTTCACCGCTCAACCCGAAAACAGACTCAGTAAGACATTGCATGAAGGATTTGTAGAAAGCGTCGATTGTTTCGAGAGTAAAATCGGCCAATTCAAAGATGTGTCCGGACCTGATCACAAAAGCCGAAAAAGTCTGCTCTTTTTTTCGTTTGCCTTGAATTTTGATTTTCGCGGACCTGTCAATATGCAAGACGGCCAGTTCGGATATTTCCGTGGTCCAGCGATAAGTTTCTTTGGTTAAATTTTCGAGTTGCCGGATGCTTTTTTTTACGATATCGGCCTGTTCGAACTCTCTTTGTTCTGCGAGTTTTTTCATCTGTCCGAGCATTTTTTCTTTTTGGCGGCGGAGATTGCCTTTTGCGGCGGCCACGGCGTCCTCAACCCAATTGAGATATTCCGACCGGCTGGTCTTTCCGATGCACGGTGCCGGGCAAGTGTTCATCTGCAGGTATGTGCAGCTGGAAGTATCTTTTCCGCTTTCGAGCAGGCCTGGCCTTTGACATAAGCCGAAGACATTTTGGAGGATGCCAATGAATTGGCCGGCGGATCTTCTTGTAGGGAACGGCCCGAAAAAATTCTCTGTCTTCGAGATAGAGGGTTTATCGGTAAGCGAAAAAAAGGGCCATTTTGCCCCGGGGGTTATTTTTACGTAACTTTGTCTGGGAAAAGTTATGATCTTAGTGTAGCTGTCCGGATAGAGCGCTTTTGCGATCTGGTAGTGTTTCAGGAGGCACTTAAAGTCATTATAACAGCATAAATAGTAAATTTTTCGGGTGATAGATGCGATGTTTGCATGTTTTTTGACCGCGGCCGGGTCCTGAGGAAAAAGCTTTGCCGCCGCGGTGCGTCTGATATTGGCTGCGATAAGCAACTGGATCGGGCGGTCATCTTTATCTGCAAAAAGCAGTACTCCCTTCTTTGCCGGAACCGGTTCCGGCTCAAGAAGCGCTTCGAGAGTCTGCTGAGCAGGATTTATTCGCAAACAACCTTCGAAAAGCTCGGTGGTCATCACTTCTGTCAGACCAGCATACCGGTTACGCGTGTGTCAAATACCATTTTGCCGTTTACCAGCCCCTGGACATCTGCGCTGAACTGTCTGCTCCTGACCTTGCATATATGTCCCAGAAGATACAGTTTGTCGCCCGGGACGACAGTATCCCTGAACTTGGCTCGGTCTATGCCGGAAAATCCTATGAATCCTTCGAGACCGTAGATTCTTTTCATAAAGAAACAGCTTAACTGTGCTGCCGCTTCAACCATAAGTACTCCGGGCATGATCGGTCGACCGGGGATGTGACCGCGGATCCAGAACTCCTGAGCGGTTATATCTTTAAAGCCCAGAATGCGCAGGCTTTTAAGGTCGGCCCAGATGACCCCGTCAAGCTGAGACATCTCATAAGACTGGGGATTGACCTCTGCGATGGCTTCTTTATCGTATTCGACCTTTGTCAAATCGATTTCTGATAGATTAATTAAAAGGGATGGGGGCATAAAACTTCCCTTCTTTCAGTTTAGAACATACCGGTATCACAATACATAAAGCATGGCGCACAACCCACTGCGCACCTGCTTGTTAGCCTGAGGTGTCAGGTATTTGCTCAGTTATCAGTTACGGTTAATCGGTGGCTCTGATCTCGAGAATGCGGTTCCGAACACTCTGAGCAGCCTGCTTGATTTGCTGCATTTGCTTACGAACCCGCGTTCCAGCGGCTTTGTTCCCACCCTCTGCCTTGTTGATGTCACTTTCGATCTCTGCTACCAATGCCTTGAGGTTTTCGTGTTCCTGCATCAAAATATGCCTCCATTGAAGATAGTTAAAATCCTATTTATTATTTGCCAAAAGTTTAACAGTCTATTAAATCATTGTCAAAACAAATGCCGATTTTTCCCAAAAAAAGTCATTTTTATTTTTGTTTAAGCCGAGCTACCATGTCCTATTACTCAAAAAGCTTCAAAGTCAGTTCAGCGATTCTCCGGCCTCTGCGTGTGCACTGACTGATGACGCGGTCATCGGGTTTGCCGATCGAGACCGGTCCGTAATGATCGCCCTGGGGGTCACCCTGGACTATCATTCCATGTATAAGCATCATGTTGAGGATATTAAGAACGGTGGTTTCATTACCGCCGCCGATATTTGCCGAACTGCTGAACGCCGCTCCGGTCTTGCCATCGAGTTTGCCGTGTTTTTTGACAGAATCATCGAATAGTTGAGCGATCGGTGCAGCAGGACGGCCGTAATAGGTAGGCGAGCCGACAACAATTGCATCAGCTTCGACAAGGTCCTGTACGCTGCTCTCTGTAACGCTTTTGCACTTAGTGGGAACTTTGCCGGCATTCATGGCGCCAGCAATTGTCTTGGCCATTTGCTTGGTATTACCGCTTCGTGAATAGTAGATAACAAGACCGCTCGGCATTTTTGACCTCTTTTCAGGTTCTATTTTCTCTCCAATGGTTTTCTATTTATACCGAAATGTTTGGGGCTTTCAACCTTAAAACGGCCTTTTTTAAAATTTTTATTGACCCGAGTTTCAAGCAAATTAATATCGTATATATCGCTTTCTGTGGAGATTGCGACCATTTTTCGGGGCAAAAAAGCCTTCTTATCCACCCAAAAATCGATTTCGCGATAGTCGTGCTTATAGATCGAATCGTTTCTGACCTTCAGATGCAGACAGAATAAGTTTTCTGACTTGTCCTGTTTTTCCGGGACGAGAGTTATTTCGAACTGTTTACGGAGGTGGTCAGTTTTAGTAAAACCGACCATCGGGAAATAATGGCTTATGAATTCGAACACTTCAATAGGCTTGTTCTGGGCGGTCTGCTGGTAGTAATCGATCTTTTCTAATTGATAATCGATCCTGGTCAGCCAGACCCCGTCGAAAATGAACTGTTCTATGTGTTTTTCCTCGTCGTCGTCATCCTGTTTTCGTGTATTAAAATCTATGCGTATTTTTGAGCCCCGCTTATCTTTGGCGTAATACAGCATACCTTTCTGAAGTATCCTTGAGTCGAGCATTTCCGGGTTCTGTATAAAGAGGTATTCGATCCTTGCCTGGTACGTTTTCAAGTTACTTAACTGCTTTTGCATATTATCGAGGATATCTTTAAGTTTAATATCATTTGCCGATGATGCCGGTGTTTTAGTATTTTGTTGTTCGGCCTTTTGCGTATCAGCAGACGGAACGGCTGTTTTGCCGTTTGCGGTCTCAGGCCCGCAGCTGCACATACTCAGGGCAGCTGAAACAATTACCGCTGATAACAATATAGCCTTATGCATTTTCAAAGCCCTTACTTTTGCGACGCTTTATCATCGATTATTTCGAGAAGCTGGTCAAGAGCGGTTATGGTAAAATCAGTGTTTTTGGTGAAATCTTTACTGTCTTTGTGAGTTTTAAGCAGTACTGCTATTGCCCCGGCTGCCTTGGCGCTGAGTATGTCGAATAAATAATCGCCTACTACAAGACTCTGCTCCGGCGGTATATCGAACTGTTTACAGAGTTTAAGGACTCCGAAAGCATCGGGTTTTACGGGCCCGTCTTCACGGTCGACGATAGCGTCAAACTGCAGATCGTGCTTTTGTGCTATGGCAACGGCGTTACAGCGTTTGTTGCGGGTAAGTATGCCTATGTTTATACCCCTGCTGCGAAGCGCATCGAGAGTTTCTCTTGCCCCTTCATTAAGCGCCGATTCGGAGACCGCCCGGTCTTCGTGTGATTTGAGTATCCCTTCTACGCGATGCCGCTGATCGGGAGCCATTTTTTCCATGGCTTCGAGGATCGGCCCGGAATCTTTGGAAAGTCCCATTTCTTCACGAATCGCGTCGAAGTCGAAAAAAGGCTCGGTTATTGTTCCGTCCAGGTCGAAGATCACTGTCTTTATCATCATGGATTTTCGTCAGGTCTTTTGCGCAGCAGTTCGATAAGATATCTCCCTGCAAGGCTGAGTAACTTGTCCTTTCTTACGATTATCCCTGTCGGGCGATAAAAATTCTCATTTGAAAAATATATTGCCCGAAGAGTGCCGTTGCTGACCTCGGTATTTAAGGTTGTTTTCGGCAGTATACTCACCCCGGAATTTATTTCAACCGCCCGCTTTATGGTTTCGGTGTTGTCAAATTCCATCACAGTGCGGACAATAACATCGTACTGGGTAAGGATGTTATCTATCAGTATCCTGGTGGGCACATTTTTTTCAAAGGCGATAAAGTCCTGGCCTTGAAGCTTGTGCACATC
>CBDUSK010000158.1:0-4573 GCA_965369915.1 uncultured Phycisphaerae bacterium | reverse complement strand
TTAATCTTAAATAGCTTAATACGTCACCCATGAAGAAAATTGTGCTGAACAGTTGATAGGCACCCATGCCGAGTCTGCCGCCCCAGCCGCCTTCTCTTTCGCTGAAAAGTACGATCATAACAGCCGGAACAAGTGCTACTTTACCAAAAATACTTCCGACTGCAGGATCAATAGCGCCGGCTTTGCTTGCGCCGAAGATCACTATAGAATTTAGCATTACCAGCCAGGTAAGCTGGTCACACACCGCCGCAACATAGTCCTTGCGCATCAGGTTGTGAACGAAGGCTATTATTAACCCGAATAGTATCTGTAAATATCCGAGCGCTAAAGAAAGTCCGAAGAACTTCATTGGGTCTACCAATGGGTCAAAACCGAAGCTTAGTATCCACAGCCGCACAGGTTCAAGAAACGGTAAGAATTCCTGAATGGCATTACCGAACCAGCTTCCGGTCAGTGCTCCTGCTATGACAGTAAGAACCGAACACGTGATAAGCATCCATATCAGTTTCTTGTCTCCCTGCATCTTTTTCACAAAGTATGCAAGAGCCGCTATCATAACCAGTCCATATCCTGCATCAGTCAGGCATAGCCCGAAGAAAATAGCAAAAAATGGAGCCAGGAACAATGTTGGATCAACATCGAACGGCTGTGGCATGCCATAAAGTCGGGTAACCATTTCAAACGGCCTTATCGTGGGATGATTTTCGATCTCAACCGGCGGGACTTCACCTTTTGCGATCTCCATTTCTTCGATGCCGGAAGCGGAAAACGATTTAATAATATCTTCTGCTTTGGTGTAGTCTTTTTCCTTTACCCAGCCTTCGAGCAGTATCACATTTTCCGTTGCAGGGGCCGTAGAACGCTTCTGTTCTCTGTCCAGAAGATTTTGGTAATGGTCGTAAAGTATCTGCAGGCTCAGTTTTTCTTTCGAGAGTTCGGACGCCTTTTCCCGGGCCTTGCCCAGGTCCACTCCTATTAGCGTCATTTTCTCTTCGATATTTTCAAGCAGCGATGCGACCGTTCCGGTCATGCCCTCAAAACTCATCCCTTCAAAGTCTCCCGTACGGAGCGCTTTTTGGGCGTCCCCGATCGTCTCGTTCAAACTTACGATAAGACAGGCATGCATACTTCCCGTCGCGGCGACCTGCTGTATCGCTGCGCCGAGTTCGCCTAATTTCCCGGCGATCTCGTCAAAATGCTGATGCGGGATAAGCCCTGCGATACAACTCGTCCGCTTGAGTTCTCCTATTTCTTCGACAGGCGTCTCTAACGATTTCCACGGTACAAGCAATTCGTACGAGCCGCTTGTATTTTCATGTTCGGTCTGAAGCCTTTCGATCTCGGCTTGTTTCTGCTCCGTCTGTTCGAGCAGATCCAGGGCATCTTTGCCGCTTACGACTTTGCTGTATTTACTTTTGTCGATCTCGATCAGTGGGTTAAAAATACTTGTCTGGTCTTTTTCGGCAGCATTGACTTTCAAAAATGCGATGCTCTTTTCGAGCCTGGCGACCATATCTTCAAGGTCTTTGGGCCGTTGAGCTTCAACGTGAAGTTCCGGCCATTCCTTGCTGACCATTGCCTGTTCGGCGTTGAGTATTTCGACGATCCCGGCCTGCTGCAATGCTTCCAGAAGCTCCGGAGCCTCGCTGCGGTGGCTGGCGATCATTACTTTTGTCATCTTGGCAATAGCCATGTTGTTCTCTTAAAAAAAACTTTCGGTTATCCGGTCTCTCTTAGATGCTTTAATACTTTAACCGCGCAACCCTCCAGCTTTGCCCGGGCATTTTGTTCCACCTGCCGGAGCTGTTCTGCCGATTGCTTTTTAAGACTTTCGACTTCCCTGACACCGGCCTGTTCGGCCTGGTTCACAGCACTTTTGATGGCTTCTTTACGTTCAGCCTCGGCCTCAGCAAGCATCTGAACCTGTTTTTCGCGGGCCTGTTCGGCGATCTTAGCTGTTTCTGAATGGGCCTGTTCGACTATCTCTTTGGCCTGGGCTTCCGCTTGTTTGATCTGTTTTATCAGTTCCATTTTTGCTTTTCCGTAATTCTGTTAATTATTAATTCTGGGATGAGCGGTTAATTTCGATTATCTGGTCGCCTTCAATAAATCTTTCTGCTCCATCGCGAATATGATCTGATCGGAGATCTGTTCGATATCGAACGTGGAATTATCTATTACCAGGTTAAACGCCGGACCGCGGGGATTTTTTTCCTCATAGATCTTCCTTAGATGCTTTCGCTTTTTTTCAACTTCCTCGATCCTTACACTTGCAGCCTGGCGGCTGAGGCTTTCTCGTCGGGAAACCCTGATGATACGCCATTCCTTCCCGGCCTCGATCCTTACACTAAGACCGTTTTCAAGGTCCGCAGTTGCCGCCGCGCCGCCCTGACCGATTATGATCGCGTGACCTTCGAATGCGACGGTGCGCACCATGATCGTGATCTTATTACGGATTTCGTAACCGTCAGGTATCCCCCCGCGGCGCATGCCCCGAAAAAAATCCTTCAGCAGAGACGGCTTGGCGAGCCTTTCTTTCTCGATTACATCTTCGGTCAGTCCCGTATCTTCGGCTAATTGTTTTAGAAGCTCTTTTTTATAGAGCCGCCACTTTGCTTGTTCCGCGCGCTCGTTAAGCTTTTTCGCAAGCATCTCTCCAAGCTCGTATCCATCGCACCCGTACTGACGTGATATTGTCACGTATGGGCCCGGCTCTTTTTTCCTGCCTATATCCTCGAGGTTCTCCCGGATATAGGATGAAAGCGTAGGCTTAGCCATTTCAAAATCCTTTTCACTCGCAGCAATTAGCCATCACTACCTCCGTGACGCTTAAATTAATCCCCCCTGGGGCCTATGTCAACCATAATATGCGCAAAATTATCGTTATAACAGGCCGAATTAGCGGTAAAATGCGGGGTTTCAGTGCTGAATTTAAGCCGGATCACTCGTAATATCGACCTAAATAACCGACGATCGCTCCGGTCATTCGCATGGGATCGATCATCCCCTCGCCGGAGTGGAGGATTTTTCCGCCGGGCTCGATAATGACCGTAAAAGGGATCCCTCCCTGCCAGCCGTTACCCACCGACCGGACGAGGGTATAGGCGTCTTCGGAGTTGTAGATATAGTTTTTCGTCGATGCCTGAAACTTTTTGAGGAACGAAAGAACATTATCCTTTTTACCAGGGCTATCGAGGCTGACCGTGATCATTTCAAAGTTCCGATTGCGGTACATCCGGTTGATCGTGACAAGTTGTGGAAATTCCATAATGCACGGGCCGCACCATGTCGTCCAGAAATTGATAAACCGCAGGTTCTTCGAATCGTTCTTCAAAAGCTTTTTCACATTCTCCATATTGATGCTTTGCAGTGTAACCTTTTCATCGGCCCAGCGTTTCATCTGCTCTTTTACGTTTTTGCGCTTGCTCGACCACTTGATCGAACACCCGAAAGTATTGGTTTCTTTGGCCGGTACCGGTTTTGACGCCAACAGTGCCTCGATAGCGTTGCGGGTGTCGTGGACCTTCGCGGTTCCCGGCTTTTCCGAATCGTCGATCCTCCCGACGTATCTTAACCTGCGTTCGGCATCGAAGACAAACACATGCGGCGTCGTCCTCGGCCCGTAGGCTTTTGAGACCTTCTGCTTTTCGCCGTCGTAAAGATACGGAAACTCGAAACCCTTTTGCCGGGCACGGACCTTCATCTCGATCAGCGAATCGCTCATGTCCGAATAACCAAGCTCGGCAAGACTGACCGCCTCGGGATCGTTCGGCGAGATTGCCACCACTGCCGCCCCCTTTTGCCGATAGTCCTTCGCGAGCTGGTTTATACGGTCCTCATACGCCTGCGCCGTCGGGCAGTGGTTGCAGGTAAAGACCACAACTAAAACATCCGCATCTGCAAAGCTTTTAAGCGTATATTTTTTGCCGTCAACCCCGGGAAGCTTAAAATCCGGAGCCTTCGCACCGATCTTGAGCGTTTCTATTTTTTTGGGCTTTTCGGCCTTTTCGATCACCTTCTTGACTAAGATCGGATTTATTTCCTCCGCCGATGATGTGCCGAATGCCACGAATAAAACCGTTATTGCCGTAAGAACGCCGATCCGCCGAATTGTTCTAAACATCACTCGATAACTCCAAAACAATAATAATTCGTCAATGATCAATCGAAAAGTCATCCCGACCGAGCGCTAGCGAGCGGAGGGACCCGCAGGACAGCATCGCCGTAGGCGATATTCCAGTCGTTAATCTCCCCTATTCTATCTGAAATAAGTAATAAAAACAAGAAATTATGCCTTTTGCTGAAGTTTCGGGTAGCACTGGCTGAGGTGCTTGTTATGGCGAGGGATTTTTTGTGAGCACAAGGCTCAGACCGAATTTATCTTATTAATAATAAACCACATCCCTTTTGGCGCGGAATTTCGGTCTTTTTTAACTCTCATTCTGTTTTAGCGAGGAGATTTGGCTTTAGGGCAAGGCCCAAGGCCGGCTGTCCCCGATTTTCTGTCCTCAGTCATCTGAAAATCGTCCTCTGAACTACTGTTCCCAAAGCCATTCCTGCGCAAACAATGCAA
>CBDUSK010000157.1:0-4580 GCA_965369915.1 uncultured Phycisphaerae bacterium | reverse complement strand
GATAACAGTTTGTTCGATCTGAAATAAAGCCGAGTGATTTTAAACTTACCTTTGGACAAGAGGGTCGATATAATCAACTACTGTGACTACATCAAAAGTACACAATATTTTCGAGACCGCAAAACGGATGAGTTCGGCTGCGGTTGATGGGTTAAGTCACCTGTTATGGCCCGCAAGATGCAGTTGCTGCGGCAAGGTGATCTCGAAGACAACAAGCGGCCTATGCCATGACTGCTGGGAGGGGCTTTTACAATGTACGGGCGGAGACTACTGCGCTCGGTGCGGACGGGACGCGAGCAAATACGGTATGCTTGACGACGGCTGTGCGAGTTGTGATGACGCGGAGATATTTTTTGACGGTATAGCCAGGGGAGGGATTTATGACAAGCCCCTTCGTGACATGATCCTTGCCTTTAAATTCAACGACCGGACCGAGCTGGATGCCCGGCTTTGGAACTTATTGAACTGTGCTCTGCAGGGCAGTGGTTTCCGAGACCAGATCGACCTTTTTGTTCCCGTACCCCTTCACTGGAGAAGACGCATAGAGCGCGGGTTTAATCAATCTTATTTACTCTGCAAAGGTTTGGACGGCGCCCCCGGTCGGATCAGCACCGAGCTTGTGCGCATTCGCCATACCGAAAGACAGTGGAACCTGAGTCTGAAAAAACGCAGGAGGAATGTCGCCGGTGCATTTGCCGTGAGGAGGGGGCACGGTTTTGCGGGTAAAAGGATCTGCCTGGTCGATGATATCACCACGACACGGGCGACACTTGATGAATGCTCCGAGACGCTTAAAGCCGCCGGGGCCGAAAAAGTCTTTGCCCTGGTGGCTGCTGTCGCCATGCAGGAATTGGACAGTTAGCGGGGGATTTTGTTGCAAATATCAATAGTTCCGATTAGACTGTTGGCAGGATGGTAAAAGGTTTTCGACAAATAGCTTCTCTTACAGTTGTCTCAAGAATATTCGGCCTGATCCGCGACATGACATTCGCTTACTTCCTCGGTGCAGGCTGGCTGATGACGGCCTGGACGATGGGCTTTAAGATACCCAACCTTTCCCGAAGGCTCTTTGGTGAAGGTGCAGCTTCTGCTTCGTTTATTCCTGTTTACAGCGAAAAGCTTCACAAGGACCCCGAACAGGCCCGACAGCTGCGAAATACGGTTGTAACGGTTCTGTTTGTTCTGCTGGCTTCGATCGTGCTTGTTGGCCAGGGTCTGGTGTGGGGGTATTACAGATATTTTGCGGACAATACGGGCACCCGGCTGGGACTTGTCCTATGTTCGATCATGCTGCCTTATATGATATTCGTCTGCATCGTCGCGATCCTTGCGGGGATGCTTAACGTGCACAAGCACTTTGCGGCTCCTGCGGCTGCACCTATCGTATTGAACATTTTTATCATCGGTTCTGTTTTGTTAACCGGCGTAGTATTTAAGATCCCGCCAGAACAGCAGGTGTTTTTTGTAGCTTTTGCTGTTATTATTGCAGGTCTCATGCAGATATCGATCCAGATCCCGCCTTTACGCGGCGCGGGTATTTCCATAAGACCGGAGTGGAAGGTTCGTTCGGATGCCTTCAAAAAAATCGTTATCATGATGGGGCCGATGATACTCGGTCTTACGGTTACCCAGATCAACACTCTTGCCGATGATATTGTAGCGCTGTCCTTTTCGAACGAACGGGGCGATCCACTCGGCTGGGGTTCGGTATCGTATCTTTACTATTCACAACGACTGTACCAGTTTCCTTTAGGAGTACTCGGCATATCTTTAGCGACGGCTATCTTTCCGGTCATGAGTTCCGATGCTGCCAGAAAAGACTACCAAGCCTTGTGTAAGACAATTTCACAAGGTGTTAAAGGAGCTGTGTTTATTGCTCTGCCGGCAACTGCAGGTTTGATCATGGTCTCCCGTCCGCTGGTCTCGGTTATCTTTGAGCGCGGTGAGTTCACCGCTTCTGATACGAGCATGGTTTCCTGGACACTATGCTTTTATTCGCTCGGTCTGTGCGGTTACTTCTTGCAGCAGATAGTTACCCGCGCATTCTATTCCATGCAGGATTCGAAGATGCCGGCTATTACGGCGGCTGCAGCGGTTGTTGTAAATGTGGTTCTTAACCTGATACTGATCTGGTTTTTAGGTACCGGCGGCCTTGCGCTTTCGACGGCCGTTTGTTCGTATCTTCAGGTGATCATCCTTTTGTTTGTGCTTCGGCGACGTTTCGAACATTCGATCTTAACAGGTTTGACGGCAACGGTTGTAAAGACGGCCTCGGCCACGGTCGTTATGTGTATTGTGGGCACGTCTCTGTTATATCTGATGCGCCGATTGCCCGGCGGGGCAGACGGGTTGCGCTTCGATATCTTAAGACTCGCGGCGGTGGTACCGTCATCAGCGGCAGCATATTACCTTTCCGGCAGGCTGTTAGCCAACGAAATGCTTTCACTGTTTACCGGTACAAGAAAAGCCGAACAATGACCGTTGAATTGCGTAAATTTTTGTATATACCGTAATCCGTTAAGAGGTATAAACGTTATCAATTTTCTGTTTAGTTGTTTGACTTCGAGGTTTTAAGCCGGTATAATTCTCGGAAACAGATGTTGAACACGGATGTTATTTTGCCAGGTGGTTTGGAAAAGCGTTGATGACCAGGAAGAAAGTATCAGTTTTATTACTGGTTGTGCTTTGCGCGGGTTTTGTTGCGCAGACTCGGGGGGTACTGAGAATGTCGGAACTGTTCTCGCCTTTTAACGCCAGGACATTTCATAAAATTGCCTATGAAAGCTATCAAAATCCAAATCTTACGGATGAAGAAATTCTGCAGGGGTTGTTATTAGCAAGAACCTCTATAGAGCTTGATGAGAAAGCGGAATATCCCTACCTTGATATGCTGGAGTTCGGTTCGCGATTTACCGAAAATAATTACTCGCAGGCCCTGTTGCTGGGCCTGAAAAGATATATCAAAGAAACTTCCGATTTAGAGTTAATCAGAAAGTCGATAAAGTATTTAGTCGAAAAGACGCATAACCGTTCGGCAAAAGAATCTCTTCTATTGATGCTTTTGAATCGTTCCAGGGGGAAAAACAACGTGGTGGTTTCTGAACTGGCGACCGAGCTTGCGATCCTGTCGTCGGAAAAGACCGATTACGAAACGGCAATTACTTATCTGACCGAGGCGTATGAAGCCGATCCTTATAACAAGCTGGCCTTTGCCAAGCTCGATGAACTTAACCGGTTAACCGGTCAGGCCGTCGAAACCATTTTTTATGCCAGGCACCTGAGGCGATCGATGGCGGCAAATCCGATGGATCTTGAAGCAGCGATCGGATTTGCTGTGTATATGGAACAATTGGGTATATACACAACCGCTAGTTCAACGTATGAATATTCCGCTAAGTTGTTCACTTACCTTTATCCGGGCAAGGAGCTGCCGGCCTCGATATATCTTCCCTGGTCGATCACGAGTTATAATACCAGGCGTTACCGGGGCAGATGCCTTCAGATAGCCCGTCAAATTCGCAAGGGGGGACGGTTTGACATTGTCCTTGAAGCGATTGCCGGAAATGCCGCCCGAAAGATAGGCGATCTTAAGCGAAGCGACGAACTCTTTCAGGCCGGTATAAAAGCCGAGAATATGCTTGTCAATAAACCGGATTTATCGGATATCACTGCTGAACAGATAGGGTGGTTCTATTGTTTTGCTTCGCCCAATACGGTAAAGGCGTTGACCTGGACAAAAAAGGCGTATTTGGCTGATCCGAAAGCACCTTCGGCCAAGGCTATCTATGCCTATGCCCTGGCCATGAATGGAGAGAATGAAAAAATAAAGGAACTTACTGCCGATATATATCGGGGCAACCAGATAGCGGCTATTGTGTTTGGGATGGCAGAACTTGCCGAACAGAACAAAGAAAACGGTGTGGAGATATTAAAGTCAGCGGTCAGGATGGATCCTGCCTCGCTTGCCGGCGAGAAGGCAAAGGTGTTGTTAAGGGAAAACGGGTCTGAATATATCAACACTTTTCCGACTGAAGTTGTGCTCCAGTCTTTAAGCACTGATTTTGGTGAAGGGGTGGTTCCAAAATTTGTAACCGCCGATAAGATAATCTCTATAAAGTTGAACTTAAGCGGTTCTGAATTTTCTTACGCAAAAGAGATCAACGGCAAACTGGTCGTGACGAATAATTCGTCCGCACCGCTTTTGATCAGCGACGAAGGAATGTTCAAAGGTAACATCAGGGTCGATGCCGAAGTAAGCGGGGATATTAATTTAAATATTCCTCTGTTGATATCGAAAAAGATCCAGTTCGCCACACCGGTCGAGCCGGGGTACTATATCTCATTTCCACTGGATTTTACGACCGGGGCCCTCAGAAAGCTTTTACTAACGTATCCGCAGGCCTCGCTCGAGATAGAATTTACTGTTTATATCGATCCTGTTGTAGAAACTGACGGGAGAGTAAGAAACACATTCGAAAGTATAGAGCCGGCAAAGACCGTTATTAAACGTGCCGGTGAAGTTCTCACCAGAAGATACCTTATACAGCGACTCGACACTTTATCAAAAGGCCAGATGAAAC
>CBDUSK010000156.1:0-4593 GCA_965369915.1 uncultured Phycisphaerae bacterium | reverse complement strand
AATATTGTCTTTATTTTCAGCGATGACCATGCGTTCCAGGCTATAAGTGCTTATGGTGGTCGCCTTACCAAAGTCGCACCTACCGTAAATATTGACCGTATTGCTAAAGAAGGTGTTCGATTTGATAAGTGTTACGTTACTAATTCGATCTGTGCCCCGTCGCGTGCGGTGATACAGACTGGTAAGCATAGCCATCTGAACGGTGTTACTCGAAACGGAATAAATTTTGACGGCAGCCAGCAGACGTTTCCGAAACTGCTTCGTGCAGGCGGGTATCAAACCGCGATGATCGGGAAGTGGCACCTTCGGAGCGAGCCAGTTGGTTTTGACTACTGGCAAGTGCTTCCGGGGCAGGGGCATTATTACAATCCTGATTTTCGCACGGCAGAGGGCAATGTTACTGAGCACGGCTATGTTACCGATATCATTACGGACAAGGCACTTGGGTGGCTTGAAAACGGGCGTGATAAATCCAAGCCGTTTATGCTGATGCTGCAGCATAAGGCTCCGCACAGGAGATGGGAACCCGGTCCGGATCATCTGACGCTGTTCGATGATGTTGAAATTCCCGAACCTGATAATCTGTTTGACGATTACAGCGGGCGCGGCACAGCGGCACATAAGCAGGATATGTCGATAGCCAAGACGATGCGAATGGGGGGCGATCTTAAGGTTCGGCAGGACCAGGAAAATGACGGGTCGTATAAAGGCATTTACGGCAGGATGGATGGCCAGCAGCGGAAAAAATGGAACGCTGCTTACGAGCCGAAGAACCAGGCGTTTAAAAAGGCCGATCTTTCCGGTAAAGAGCTTGTGCGATGGAAGTATCAGCGATACATGAAGGATTATCTCAGGTGTATCAGGTCCGTCGATGATAATGTCGGACGTGTGCTCAATTATCTCGACAAATCCGGGCTGGCTGACAATACTCTTGTTATGTATTCTTCGGACCAGGGCTTCTATCTTGGAGAGCACGGCTGGTTTGATAAACGGTTTATGTATGAAGAATCTTTCCGAATGCCGCTTGTGGCCAGGTGGCCCGGTGTGATCAGGCCTGGCAGTGTTAATTCGGATCTTCTTCAGAATCTCGATTTTGCGCAGACATTCCTTGATGTTGCGGGGCTCGATCAGCCGGATGATATGCAGGGTGCGAGTATCAAGCCGATCCTGTATGGTAAAACCCCGAGTAACTGGCGTAAGAGCCTGTATTATCATTACTATGAGTATCCGGCAGTGCATATGGTCAGGCGGCACGAGGGCGTAGCGACAAAGGATCATAAGCTGATATATTTTTACGACCTCGAGGAGTGGGAGTTTTATGATCTAAAGAAGGATCCGTCCGAGATGAAGAGTGAATATGGCAATCCGTCTTACAGCCGAAAGATCACGGAACTAAAGGCGGAGTTGCTGCGGCTTCGAAAGCTTTATAAGGTGCCGGACAACCAGCCTTTAAAGGACAAGAGGTAAAAATTATATATCAACAACAGGTGACTATTCCCTGTTTTTTACGAGATACCGCGTTTGATGAAGAGAACAGATAAACTTTTTCTGCTTACAGGAGTACGGTCTATGGTTAGTAAAAAAAATATCGACAGGCGTCAGTTTCTAAAAAGCGCAACTACTGCTGCTGCGGCGGCAGTCGGTTTTCCTTATGTTGTCTCGTCTTCAGCCCTCGGCAAAGCAGGTTCCGTTGCCCCGAGCAACAGGATAGTCTTAGGCTGTATCGGCATGGGCGGACAGGGCACCGGTAACATGCGGGCCTTTCTGCAGAAAGACCCCATACAGGTCATAGCTGTATGTGACGTCGATGATAAGCACCTTTCCCGCGCTCGCCGTCTGGTAAATGAAAGGTACGACAACAATGATTGTACGACTTATAAGGATTTCCGTGAGGTTATTGCACGTCAGGATATCGACGCGGTATCGCTCGCGTTGCCTGACCCGTGGCACTCTATCCCGGCGATAATGTGTGCGCGGGCCGGCAAGGATATGTATGCCGAAAAACCAATGGCCTATACTATCGCTGAAGGAAGAGCCATCTGTGACGCGGTCAAAAGATACGGCGTTATCTGGCAAACCGGAAGCTGGCAGAGGTCGGTACGGCATTTTCGATTTGGCTGCGAACTTGTACAGAACGGCAGGATCGGCGAGGTCAAAACGGTAAAGGTCGGACTTCCTCAGGGTAACAGGATTAAAAAAGGCGGCAACCGGACAGGAGCTACATATGCGTCAAAGCCAACTAAAGTACCTGAGGGTTTTGATTATGATATGTGGCTGGGCCCTTCACCGTGGCAGCCGTACGCACCGGGCAGAACTCATTGGAACTGGCGTTGGATAAGCGATTATTCGGGCGGCCAACTCACTGACTGGGCGGGCCATCATATCGACATCGCTCAGTGGGCAATGGGAACTGACCTGTCAAGTCCTGTTGAAATTACTGAACCTTCGGCAGTCTTCCCGGATGGTACCGATGGACTTTACGATACTCCCAATAGTTACCGTTTTGTCTGTAAATATGCCGAGGGCTTTACGATGATCGTGGCAGATACCAAGCAGCAGCAACATGGAATGGGAGTAAAATTCGAAGGTTCGCAAGGCTGGGTCCATGTGAGCCGGAGGGGAATAGACGCTGAACCGAAATCGATATTAAAGTCGACCATTGGTCCGAATGAAATTCATCTTTACAAGAGTACCGACCATTTTCAGAATTTTATCGATTGTGTTTACAGCAGGTCCGAGACGGTTACCCCTGCAGAAACCGCCCATCACTCGATCATGGCCGGACATCTCGGGACCATCGCTATAAAGCTGGGTCGGGACCTTAAGTGGGACCCGGCCGAAGAGCGTTTTATTAACGATCCTGTTGCGGATCGGCTGTTATCCCGCTCGATGCGAGGTCCATGGCACATATAGAAAAACTGTTTTTCAGGAAAGGCCGCTTATATGTCTGAGACTAAGGACATAAGCAGACGTAAGTTTGTAAAAGATGCAGTTGCCGCTTCGACGGCAGTACTGGGCTTTCCTTATATCATATCATCGTCTGCTCTTGGCAAAGCGGGAACTATCGCTCCAAGCAACCGCATAACGGTAGGTGCTATAGGAGTTGGTGAACAGGGCAATGGTGTATTGGGTAATTTTCTGAATCGGTCTGATTGTCATGTGATTGCGGTATGCGATGTTGACGCCGGGCGGCGGAATGCTACTGCTGCCCGGGTGAACAGCCATTATAAGACAACCGGCTGTACGGCTTATGGGGACTTCAGAGAACTTCTGGCTCGAAAGGATATTGATGCTGTCAGTATCGCAACGCCCGACCACTGGCATGTTCTTTGTGCAACGGCCGCGGTAAAAGCCGGTAAAGATATTTATATGGAAAAACCGCTGGGCAAAACTATCGAAGAAGGGCAGATCTTACGTCAAGCGGTTAATCGCTATGATACGGTTTTTCAATTTGGTACCCAACAGCGCAGCAGCCGGCAGTTTCGCGTTGCCTGCGAATTGGTTAGAGCCGGTGCCATAGGTGAGCTTAAAACTATTAATGTCTGGGCTCCTCCGAGTGCAACAGGGGGTTCGTTAAAGCCTGCACCGATACCGGATGGTTTGGATTATGAAATGTGGCTTGGACCTGCACCGTATAGAGAATATACCGAAAAACTTTGTGCCAGCAAAGGGGGAGATAAGTATTGGTGGTTCGTTTCCGACTTTTGCTTAGGCTGGATATCCGGCTGGGGCATTCACCCTGTGGATATCGCACTGTGGGGCGGGGAAGGAAAACTCATCGGCCCGATAGAAGTCCAGGGTAAAGGCCAATTTCCGATCGAAGGTCTGTGTGATACGGCTACGAGCTGGAACCTTAAGCTTAAATATCAAAGCGGAGTGACCATGAATTTTGTAAGCAATCCGCCTCCGTCAAACTGGAAAGAGCGTTACAAAAAAGGTGCAGGTCACGGGACAGTGTTCGAAGGAAGCAAAGGCTGGGTCCATGTCGACCGGCAGGGCGTGTACACTTCGTCGCAGTCGATTCTCGATCCGGCAAAAAGCAACGACTTTGCCGGACTTTACAAAAGCGATAATCACGCAGGAAATTTACTGGACTGCATTAAGACAAGGGCAAAGACGATCTGTACCGTTGAAGATGCCTGCGCCGCCGATACGGTCTGCCATATAAGCGATATAGCGATAAGGCTCGGACGCAAGCTTAAATGGGACATGAAAAAAGAAATATTTGTAAATGACGCCGAAGCGAATCGCATGCTTAAGTGCTCAATGCGAAGTCCGTGGAGTTTATAAAAGGTTAAAGATCATGAAAAAAAAGCTGACTATTATTTTACTGACTATGATTTTATTGTTGTGTGCAGGCTGTTCGGATGTCGCAAAATATCCTGCAGAAAGTGAGGGAACTGTGAAAGTGGCGGTTGTTACAGGCGGTCATGGTTTCAACGAAAAAGCTTTTTTCAGTATGTTTGACAGCTTCGATGGAATCGAATACACACATCTGCCGCAGAAAGACCACAGCGAAATATTTGAGAATGCATCCAATCTGGATTCTTACGATGTGATAGTGTTGTATAACATGAGCCAGAAAATATCGGA
>CBDUSK010000155.1:0-4615 GCA_965369915.1 uncultured Phycisphaerae bacterium | reverse complement strand
CTCACTGAAAGACAGATCGAACAGACAACACCAAAAACTTTTTTTTTCTTCCATGATCTTTTCCCTTACTTTTCAATTAATGCTGCCGGATAACCCAGCCGGGAAATTTCTGCCCCATGCGCTGATTAATTATGACTATACCCTACGAAATTGCAAATTCTTTTTTCCGGGCGTTCATCTGGGCCTTTAACCGGGCGATTATTGAAGAATGCATCTGCGATACGCGTGATTCCGACAGGTCAAGAGTCGCGCCTATCTCCTTCATCGTCATCTCTTCATAATAGTAAAGCACGATGATAAGCCGCTCGGCACGCGTCAGACCCTTCGTCAAAAGACCCTTCAGGTCACGCTTTTGTACTTCGATCAGAGGGTTCTGGCTCTTCTGGTCCTCGATTATATCGATCTCACGGATGTCTTTGTCACCGTCAAAATCGCTGAATTTACCGCTAAGCGACACCAGTCCTGTGGCGTTGGCGTCACGCTGAAGCCTGCGGAACTCGTGCATCTCCAGTTCCAGTTCGTTAGCTATCTCGTCTTCTGTGGGCATTCGTCCGAGATGTGCTTCGAGAGTTTGAAGTGCGTTCTCCAGCTGATGGGCACGAGCCCGGACCAGACGGGGGACCCAGTCCATGCTCCGAAGTTCGTCAAGGATCGCGCCTCTTATACGAGGAGTGCAGTAAGTCTCGAACTTGACTCCTCTTTCCGGGTCGAAAGCATCGATCGCGTCCATCAGACCGAATATCCCGGCGCTGACCAGGTCGTCTAATTCGACCTTATCGGGAAGCTTGACGTATATACGGTCCGCCGTGTATTTGACCAGTGGAAGATAGTGCTCCATAATTAAGTTGCGGTGAGGCTCATCCCTTGTTTCGAAGAAGCCGATCCATACTTCTTTAATGTGCTCGTTCCGGGCCGTTCTCATTTCGTTTACCTCCCTGTAGTTTGTTTTCTCACTTGTCCGGCAATTACACTCCTGAGGGCTTATAATGCCTTCTTTTCGGTTCCTGGTTCCCCATTCGAAAATAGCTCCTCAAACATGTTCTTATCGAACAATTTCCGTTTGAGTTAAGGGAAATCTTTAATAATATTCCTAAAAAGAGCTTTTATAGAATGGACCGCTCGTTACGGTCCGATAATTCCGACGCCTTCATAACACCTCTAACTTCTTTTTATGCTCCAGAAGTTCGGTCGCCATCTTGTGGTTAATAAAATTTTCCGAAAGTTTTCTTATCTGATGACAAACATATTCGTTTGGATCGATTCTGAGTAGTTCCTCCGCTTCTTCGTCAACAATGGGCATACATTCGAAGCTGCCCCCTCTGCCGAAACGGATCGTCGCGCTGTCGCACAGTAAAAGACGTTTGTTTTGTATATGCTCGCCGATCGCATCGGTCATCAGCCCGGCGAAATCATCCACGTCCAGGTCCATCGCGATAAATTCTTCGTCATCGACCTTTTCTATATTGTGCATCAGGAGATGGTTTCGCCGCTCAGTAAATTTGATGATCTTTTCCAGGACTTCGGTAATATTATCTGTCGTTGTCGCTGATAAGTTCATTTTCTTTGCGCCTTTCTTACCTCTTTATCTGTCAAAGATTAAAAGTTTCCGTAGATAACGGCTCTTTCTTGGAAATTTCGACGGGGGATGTTTGTAAAATGCTTAAAGGCAGACCTGCTGTAGTGAAAAACTTTAAATTGCTCTTTGTCGGCCGTCTTGTCATCCCTGACCTCTTATTATCCGCCTTGAATATTACTTACTGCTTTAACGCTGTTTAAGAATTTTCCCGTTTGTTCGCGGCGTTAACCTTATTTTACCTTTTTTAAGATTCTCATGATCTGCTCTAAGGTCTTCGTCTTACGAAGTTCCACTATCATAGAGAGCCTCTCGAACACCGACTCGTCATACAAACGGTGTCCGCCTTTGGTCCAGCTGCACTCCTCTATTAAACCCATCGTCGTATAGTTATGAATTGTCTGCCTCGAAAAGGGTGTGCTGTCGACCACTTCTCCGATTCGATAAAGCTTGACAGGCACCTTGACAGAAGATTGTTTTTTCTTCTCTTGCATAGTTACAGATTCTCTTCCGGGTTTAAGGGTAGTTCTAATAATTGTGTTTGACCGCCAAAATGAATTCTTAGAGGGGCCCTTAATAGTAATACTCGCCGCCGATTGTGTCCCCTGGACCTCTGACCGAAGTTTAATGATAACCCTCGCCGTGATTTGTGCCCCATGGACCTTTGTGTCTCGTTTCTTATACTCAGCGTCTCGTCTTTCGGCCCGGTAGGGCATAGAACATGTTTTGCGTTTTACAAAATGTAAAATACATTCCGGAAGACGTCAACAACTTTTTTCAGATTTTTTGAAAATTTTTATAGAAAATGGTTTTTTAGGCAAAAAACTGATGTTTATTTTAGCCGATTTTAGAAAAAATGATCCCTGTGGTGACAGTTTGGAGACATGGATTTATCGAAAAATATTAATGTTTCTATGTCTGTCAGTTACAGTTTGTCTGGAGCCAGAATTCGGCGATGACGGCCAAGTCAAAGATGTCAACGAAGTTGTCCAGCGGCAAGGCAATGTCGGCAGAAGGGATATCCGGCGGATCAAGCCATTGCGAAGCAAGAACTCCAAAGTCCTCAAAATCCACATCACCATCACCGGTAATATCTGCCTGGATACATTCTGTTACCCCTGCCCACACGATCGATAACGGCAGGGCAAGGTCCGATCCGACGATCCTGTATGCTTCGACAGTCCCGCCCTGACCATGGCTAATAACAGCAAGTGTCGGAGTAGTGAATAGCGAAACGTTGGAGTTAGTATTCCGGTAGTCCGGCGCTAATCTCGGCCCGGTAAAACCAGTTGCGTATAGCATTCCATTGGAAGGATTTTCATCTATGGCAGTAATCGTTGTAAAGTGGCCGTGGCCGTAACCTAAGTCTTCCGGGGTAGGATTGGTGATTTCTATGTAACCGCTGGGCTGGATACCCGTTACCATGTTACTGCCGTCTCGGAGTATGTCATAGCTGTATATCCTGGTGTCATTGGCATCCGGCAAGAACTGTACTGTTGAAGTAAGATACATCGTATCGTCATACTCGGATACCAACATGGCGGCGGGCCCCTCAATCGAGTCACTTATCAATATTCGCTGCTCTGCGCCGGTTGCCGAGTCGTATACAAGTACCCAGTCATTATCATTAAGGGCCTGGGTGCTTAACACATAGAGATTTCCATATTCATCGATCTCGATCTCATGCAGTCTTTGTAAATCGGGTTCCAGCACAACATCTCCATCTTCGAAATAGAACTCTATCGAGGAGTCATAGTTGGGATCCGTCCCATAGATCATTGTGAGCGTATAATCCGGATCAGACAGGCCCCCAGTCAGCTCAAGTCTGGCAGCCGCCTTGTAGAACCGGTTTTCTCCGGTTGGTTTTACCTTTACCGGCACAACATAGACAACATCAACCTCTCCCGGCAGTGGGCTGAATACTACATCAGAAAGCGGCAAATCCCAACCTACCTCGATAGTATTATTTTCGTACTGGATGTTGTTCTTAGGCGGGATAATTGATACTCCGCTATCCTGGTGGATGAGTCTATACAGCCCGTTGACCTGGTATAGCTGGCTGTTGCGATCTTTCAAGAGCCTGCCGTGTACCAGTGCGCAGCCGGTGCCCGGACATGCCGCAGTCTGCGGGCCGCCGAAGCATCCACCGTTAGGATCGACGGCATACAGGAAGATATCCTGGTCTCCGGGAGCATTAGACTTGCCGGATATGATTATATCCGGACTGTAACCATCTTCATCGAATATGGATGAAAATATTGGGTCACTGCTCAACATATCCAGCGAAAGAGGATCGGTTGCTGTTGTCGTCTCACACAGATTCATAAAACTGGCAATCTTCCAGGCAAACAGGTCATCAATGTTAACATACTTATCCTTCGAAAGGTCGAGACATCCCTTACTGGAATCACCAGGGTCGATCAATCCGTACTCTGCGACCAGTACGAGATAATCATCCATCAGTACCGAACCGCTCTGGTTATAGTCACCGCAGGTATAGCAGTAAACCACTGGATCGAAGTTATCGATGAAACATCGTGAACTTCTGCCGCGAAACTCAAGCTCGACATAAGTTCCCCTTGTAAAGTCAAGATTGCCTTTCGGGAAAGTGCCAAAGAATACGGCAAACTCCTCACTTCCTATCGCGCCGCGTCTGCCGGGAGCCGGCGGCCCAAACCGTGCTAGTTTAACAAGGTTCTGGCCCACTTCCGGATTATCACTAAGGTATACAATAATTTCTGCTTCATCGTACGGATCGTCCAGGAACAGATATTCAAACTCAATCGTAATGTCTTCATCTCCTGCCCGGGCAAAGGCGCCCTTGGCCGCAACCGAGGTTGCAGAATCTTTTCCTATTGCCTGTGTACGCATATCCATCACTCCGCCGGCACCAGCGGGAATATTCGGATCATTACCAACCCGCTCGATAGAACCTTGCAGCGATAAAGCAGGTGGATTCGGCTGAACGTCATCGTCATCTCTTATCCTTGTTCGCACGCGGATATCAAACTCATTATGCGGCGAAGGTGTAGTATCGTCCAT
>CBDUSK010000154.1:0-4620 GCA_965369915.1 uncultured Phycisphaerae bacterium | reverse complement strand
GAGATAATAATCGTAGAAAATTCGGGCAAAGCTTTAGGGGTATTGGCGCAGGCGAGCTTCGGCAACCCATCGAGCAGGCTTACAAACCTTGCGGTAACCGGAACGAACGGAAAAACGACGGTGGGATACCTTGTCCGCAGCGTTTTGCAGTCGGCTGGAAAAAAGTGCGGTCTGGTCGGTACGGTAGAATATGACACGGGTCAAAATGTATCCGGCGCTTTTTTGACTACGCCCGATGCGCTTGGGATCGCTGGGATGGCAAAGGAAATGGTCGAAGCGAATGCAAAGTTCATGATGATCGAGGCCAGCAGTCACGCACTCAGTCAGCATCGGCTGGACGGAATAAATTTTACGGCAGGAGCATTTACCAACCTCACCGGCGACCATCGGGATTATCACAAGACGACGGAAAATTATTTAGCCGCCAAGACCAGGCTCTTCGAAGAACTAAGCGAAGGGGCCATTGCGATATTAAACAAACAATCCGAATTCAGCAAAGCGATCGCCCGGAAGACAACCGCTAAAATACTGTGGTACGCCGTCAATGAAACCGCCGAGGTCACCGGCTGTATCGAATCGATGGATGACAGCAGTTGTATTTTCAGATTAGAGTACCAAGGCAGCAGCGAAAAAGTAGAGACTCCTCTTATAGGCGAACACAATGTAAGCAATCACCTGGCGGCTGCGGGTCTTTGCATCGCGGCGGGTTTTGACCTCAAGGCCATAGCCAACGGGCTTTCAAGCCTGAAAGCCGTCCCGGGAAGGCTCGAACCGATCGACTGCGGACAGGATTTTGCCGTATTAGTCGATTACGCGCATACCGACGACGCACTGAAAAATGTATCCAGGACGCTTCGTCCGATCTGCAGAGGAAAACTTATCGTTCTGTTCGGCTGCGGCGGCGACCGTGACAAAACCAAGCGCCCGCGAATGGCAAAAGTCGCCGAAGAAATCGCCGACCGGGTCATCGTAACCAGCGACAACCCGAGGACCGAGGACCCGCAGCAAATAATAAGAGACATCACAGCCGGATTCGAAGACGGCGACTCGGAAAAGATAACCGTCGAACCGGACAGAAAAAAGGCCATAGAATCAGCTATCAAAGCCGCCCAAAAAGACGATATCGTTCTGATAGCCGGCAAGGGACACGAAACGTACCAGGTAATCGGCACCGAAAGAATAGATTTCGACGACAGGCAGATCGCAAGGGAGACTCTCAGGAAGATATGAAACAGATCGACATCGAAACATTGGCAAAAGTTTTAAACGCCGAGCTGAAAAACTCCGGCTCCGCTAAAGTAACGGGAGTAAGTACGGACTCGCGGACCGTTACGGCCGGCGATTGCTTCTTTGCTGTAAAAGGCGAAAACTTCGATGGACATGAATATATCGAACAGGCTTTCGCAAAGGCGGGCGCCTGTGCGGTCGTTTCAAAAGATATAAAAAACGATAAAGGTGTTATTTTAAAAGTAGACGACACCATTAAAGCCCTCGGCGAACTCGGGGCATGGTATCGAAAGCAGGCAGACTTTAAGGTCATCGCTATAACCGGTTCCGCGGGCAAGACTACAACCCGGCAGATCGCTTGCCATGTTCTGAAGGGCAGTTTTAACTGTCATCAGGCCCCGAAAAGTTTCAATAATAATATCGGCGTGCCCCTGACATTATTAGGCGCAAATGAAGAAGACAAAATAATCGTCGCCGAACTCGGCAGCAATCGCCCCGGCGAAATAGCCGCTCTTACGAAGATCGCTCGCCCTGATGTTGCGGTGGTAACGAATATTTTTCCTGCGCATCTCGAAGGCTTCGGCAGTATCGAAGCGATAATAAAAGAAAAGGCGTCGATACACGATGGGCTGACGGAAAACGGCAAGCTGGTGATAAACGGCGACACCGAAGGGCTCAGAAGGTATTGCAGGGCCAAAGGCTTGGAATTCACAACATTCGGCCAAGGCGCCGACTGCGATATAAGGGCAACTCAATTAAAGAGCGATGGGTTCTGCGGAGAATTTTTAATCGACAATACAAAGGTAAAAGTTCGACTTGCAGGAAAGGCAAACCTTTTTAACGCCCTGGCGGCCTGGGCGGTATGCAGAGAGTTTGGGGTAACTATAAATGATTTTGCAGAAACGATAAAGAGTTTCGAGCCGGCCGGAATGAGGCTTCAGATACTGAAACTCGGCAAGGCGACGGTCATAAACGACTGCTATAACGCCAATCCCGCTTCGATGGCAAACGCCCTGGACTGTCTCAGGCAAACAGACCCGACCTTCCGGAAGGTATTTATATGCGGAACGATGGCCGAACTCGGCACACAAAGCGAAATCCTGCACGCGGAGCTGGGACAGCTTATTGCAAAAAGCGGAGTTGATGTTTTGCTTGCAGCGGGAGTTTTTGCTAAGATAGTCGCAGAGCAGGCTGAAAAATACGCTTCCGAAGGTTTTGAAAGCAAGGTCTTTACCGATACCGACGAACTTTGCGATAATTTGTCAGAATCGGTCCGAAGTGACGATATAATATTAGTGAAGGGGTCGCGGAGCATGGAGCTTGAAAAGGCGGTCTCAGGGATGGAAGAATTATTTAGGCGCGAAAATTGATATACCATCTGCTATGGACATTTCGGGAACAATTCACTTATAAGCTCGGGTTCTATGCCTTCGAGGATGTGTTGTTTCGCAGTGTCGTAGCGGCGTTAATGAGTTTTGTGATCGCCATGTTTACGGGGCCGAAGATAATCCGCTGGCTTATGAGCAAAAAGATCGGCGATAAGCCGGAGTTTCATCATACCGCGCTTAACGAACTGATGAAGGAAAGGGCCAACACCCCAACGATGGGCGGGCTGATAATACTTCTTGCAGTGATAGTGACAACTCTTTGCTGGGCAAAGCTCGATAATCCATTCATCCATAAGGCGATCTTCGTGCTGGTATGGTTCGGTGGAATAGGTGCCGCCGACGACTGGCTCAAACTGACCAGCAAGATAAAACACCGCACCAGGAACGGACTCAAGCCCTGGGAGAAACTCGCCTTTCAGTTCGGAGGCGCCGTACTCGTGGCGCATTTTCTTTATTCCGATTTCGAGAATATCCCCGATGCGATAAGGCTCTGGCTTCCATTTTATAAGCATGGTATACCGCTGGCCGGATGGATGTTCGCGGTCATCGCAATACTGTATATATCCGCCACCAGCAACGCGGTCAACCTCACCGACGGGATGGACGGACTGGCTTCGGGCTGTCTGGGGATCGTCTCAATGGTGCTGGTTATCCTTTGTTACGTGGCCTCGGAAAGAATGTCCCGCGCCAGCACGATGACCTGGGCGGGATATTTATTATTGCCTCATATTTCCGGCGCAGGCGAACTGTGTGTTTTTTACGCGGCGATAATGGGAGCGATCATCGGATTTTTATGGTATAACTGCCCGCCCGCCCAGGTATTCATGGGCGATGTCGGCTCACTTCCCTTAGGAGCCGCGATGGGTTACGGCGCGATGGTCAGCAGAAACGAGATATTGCTGTTGGTCATCGGGGGAGTTTTTATGATAGAACTGCTGAGCGTTATCCTGCAGGTCGGTTACTTTAAATATACCGGCGGGCAAAGGCTGTTTCGATGTGCGCCGATACATCATCATTTTCACCTTGCCGGCTGGAGCGAACCACAGGTGGTCGTGCGCTTCTGGCTCTTAGCGGTGGTCTTCGCTACGCTGGCTCTTGCCACACTGAAGATACGCTGAAAAAATCCCGGCTGGGCCGTTTTTGCGCTAAAAACGCGGGGAATATACAAAAGAGCGAAAATGTTCTTGACAAACCCGCGACTTTTACGGTATGTTTCAGTTTTTAGGAGATATTATGAACAAAAAAAGGTTTCCTGACACCTTTAATTTACCTTTACTTTACCAAAAACATCCGGCTTTTGAAAATGTCGAACTGAATATAGTAAAGTTATCTGCGGTTAAGTAAGCTTAGAGGGGAATGAAAATGAAAAAGACTGGAACAACCAGGGCGATGATTCTCGGGGCGATTGTCATGACGATTTGGCCCGCTCTTATATGGGCTCAATCGCAAACATCGGACGCCGGGGCTAGAAAAATGGGTTCCGCCGCCTTCCCGAAGACATCCAAAGCTGTGGCCATCACGTCAGGTCCCAAAGAGCATTTCTTTGCATGCTATTATGGCATCAATTCATGGAGCGCCGATCAGAGATACGTCACCGTCCTGGAAACGCCGATCAAGTATCGGCTGCCGACCGAAAATGACCCCGCAACGCTCGGGTTGGTCGATCTGAAAACGAAAGAGTTCATTCCGCTTACCGAAACACGCGCCTGGAATTTTCAACAAGGCTGCATGGCGCATTGGCTCGGGACATTCCCGAATTCGCGTATTATCTACAACGATATGGTGGACGGCAAAACCGTTTCCATTATTATGGACGTCCACACAAAGCGAAAGATCAAGACGATCCCCTACCCCGTCTGCGCCGTTTCGCCGAATGGAAAAGAAGCGGTCAGCATCAATTTCTCGCGGCTTCGTACTACGCGCAAGGCCTATGGATATGGAGGAGACGGTCAGGATGCCCGATTATCCGTGCAGTTTCCCAAGGACGACGGGCTGTTCCTCGTGG
>CBDUSK010000153.1:0-4685 GCA_965369915.1 uncultured Phycisphaerae bacterium | reverse complement strand
TACTCAACCATAGTTTAACTGACTAAACTGGCTTTGGGGTGCTTATAACGCTATTAAGTTTTCAAAGAGCCGGGCCGGGGCTGTGGAAAAAACAGTCCCTCTATACTTGCACATACCTGCGCGTTCTGTGCGAAAATCGGCGAAAAAAATTTCGGGAATTGACGTAAAGTCTTGTGAGAAAGAGAGATAATTTTTTTGGAATTTTTGGAAATAGCAAGATAGTGCCTGCGCGTTTTATGTTATCTGGATTCGCAGAATCCAGATAACATAATGGGTTTGATTGGGTTTGTTTGGGGGGAATGGTTAATAATTCATACAAAAAAACAGGGCAAAAGTTGGCAGAAAACACGAAAAACACAGCATGATGACCGGGGAAACTTTAATATTATTAAAAATTATTTTAAAAATGTTAAAGTTTTTCTTGCTTTAATAAAATTAAAGTGTATATTAATAATATTAAAGTGTTAAAAAGGACTTGTCATTATGAGTGATATAATAACAAATTGGTTTAAGGAGTTGTCTGAAGAGGATATCCAGTTCATAAAGCGACTTATCCTGGCATCCGGATCGTTAAAAGATGTTGCCCGGCAATACGGCATATCTTATCCGACCGTCAGGATCAGGCTGAATCGTCTAATTGAAAAAGTTCAGATCCTTGATTCACAGCAACCCAGGACGAAATTCCACCAAAAAATCAAGTTTCTTGTAGTCGATGGAAAACTCGACATAGTGACTGCAAAAATGTTAATCAAAACTCATGAAGAAAGCCTGAGCCTAAAGGGCCTTTGAAAATATTAAAATAAATTACAGGAGAAATACAATGAGAATGTTTAATTGGGCAAAAAATTTTGAAGAACACCCTACATGTGAAGACATCCTTAAAAGAGTTCGCAAAACCGAAATAACTTATTGGATTTTCATTGTGATATTCGCTCTTATGTTAATCCATGGACTTAACACTATAAACGAAGCACCTGAAGACAATTTGAAACAGCATGTTATGGGATTATTTTTGGCACTTTTTGGGATCATTCACATTACCTTGATGAAAATATGGGCACATATACGCCTGACGATGTACTTTCTAATCTGGGACAGTAAGAACCGGATAGAAAACGAAATACGTAAATCTGAAGCTTTAGACCTTTGAGAGATATGTTTCTTTTAGTTCTGGTGTAGTTTTTCTCTTATGATCTGTGCCCTTGTGATGTCTCTGCTGTCCGGGTCGAGCGTATTTCCGGTGTTTAGCTGCAGGTGTGCGGGCTGAGTGAGCATGAACAGTTCGTTTATATCGGCGATAGAAATTCCTTTTACCCTTCCCAGGTTGACGCCCATTCTTACATGGCTAAGCAGGAAGAGCGCTTCCTGTGAACTTATAAGCCGGGCATTTTTGAGTACGGCAAGAGCCCTTTGAATCTTGTCATCGAGCGTTTCGGGCTGTTTGTTCAGGAGTTCTTCTCTTGCAAGAGTCTCATACTCGATAATTTTTGGGACAACGGCATCAGTAAAGTTTTCGACAAGGGCCTGTTCGGAAACGCCGAGGGTGACCTGGTTAGAGAGTTGGAAGAAATCTCCGACGGCATCGGTGCCTTCTCCGAAAAGACCCCTGACGGCAAGATCGGTGTCTCTGGCAGCGTTGAGGAACTTTTCGATCTGTCCGGTCATTTTAAGAGCGGGAAGATGGAGCATGACGGAAACGCGTATCCCGGTGCCGAGGTTCGTGGGACAGGCGGTAAGATAGCCGTAACCGGAACTAAAAGCGTATTCGACCTTCTGTTCGATCATATCATCGATCCGGTTAATCTGCTGCCAGCATTCTTTTAGCTGCAGTCCGGTTTTGAAGACCTGTATTCTGAGGTGATCCTCTTCGTTGATCATGGCGGTGAAAGATTCACTTCCGGCGATGACAGCTCCCCGCGGTCCTTTTCCGCCGGCATGCTGTCTGCTGATAAGGTGTCTTTCGACAAGCAGTTCCTGTTCGAGTGAGGAAACCTGATCGATATTGACAAAGAAGAGTTTTTCCTTAAGGTCCAGCGAAAGGACCGCTTCTTTTAGTTTATTCAGCAATTCTTCCTGCTTCTGATCGTTCAGGCAAGTGAGGAACGAAAAGCCTGCGAGGTTTCTGGCAAGCCGAACTCTCGAAGAGATGACGATATCTGCAGCCGGTCCTGAGCCGTCGAACCAATTGCAAATATGATCGCTTAAGTCTTTTAATTTCATTGCAGTTTTTTTATCCGGTCTCTTAATTTTGCGGCAGTTTCATAGTCTTCATTTTTGACGGCACTTTCGAGCTGTTTTTCCAGCTTGACAATATCGATCTGCTTTTTTGAATTACTTGGCAGTTTTGAGGGCACTTTTCCGCAATGAACTGTATTTCCTCCCTGAGATTTTTCGATTATCGGGTCCAGGGACTTTTCAAAAAACTCATAGTCATATGGACAGCCGAGGACGACCTCCTTCTGGAATCTTCGTAAAGTCATCCCGCATGAAGGGCATGGCGTATCAACGGCGGACCCTTCGGTTTCGCCGAACTGTTTTTTTAAATCCGGCTGAACGGCGAGCAAAGTGCTGAGCAGTTCGTTGAGGGGTATCTGATTTTTGACGGCAAGGCCCTGTTTTTGTGCACAGGATTCGCACAGATGGGTTTCGAGTCGCTGGCCGTTACTTATCTCTGTCAAATGGATAGTGGCAGTATGGTTTTTGCAACATTGGCACTGCATATTTTATCAGCCCTTTTAAAACTTTTACGAATCCATGAAGGATATCGGCAATAATCGTGCTTATCTGTACTTCAAAACGGTTATTTGTTGTATTTTGCCCGGCATCCCGGAGCTTCTTCGACCTCGACGAATCGCAAAGTTACGTCCTGCGGGAGCAACGGTTCGAGGCTGTCAAAGATATATTTTGCCATATTTTCGGCTGAGACGTTCAGAACCTTGTTTTTAAAGCAAGGTAACTTTTCCAAGACAGCTCCTTTAAAAGGAGCTGTAATATTTTCGAGCTTTTCCATCAATTCGTTAAAGTCGATGACGACTCCGATTTTGTTAAGTTTTTCAGCTCCAACGACACATTGCACGATCCAGTTATGTCTGTGGAGATCTTCTTTTTTTCCACCGGCGAAAGTGAGCTGATGGCCAGCATTAAAAGTTGTTTCTATAGAAGCAGTGAACATGACAACCTCCCATTAATCCCTCCAGGCCGTTCAATCTTCGGACCGTTCAGCCAGGCGTTCTTTAACTTTTTTATAAACAGGTATCGGGATAAGTCTTGAGACGTCCCCTCCCAGCATGGCGACTTCGCGGACCATCGTGGAATTTACAAAGCCGAACTCTTCGGAAGTCATAACGAAGACGGTTTCGATCCCGGCAACGGAACGGTTTGTCATGGCGAGCTGAAATTCATACTGGACATCCGTGAGGTTTCTCAGGCCTCGGAGCATAACGTCGGCTTTTTTTTGCGCGGCGAATTTAACTGTCAGGCAATCATAGCTATCGACCGAGACCCCGGGTTTATCAGCAACGAGTTGTTTGATCATCTCGACGCGTTCATCAAGAGTGAAAAGCTCGTCCTTGTTCGGATTTTGTCCGACAGCAACAATAAGGTGGTCAAAGAGCTTGACGGCCCTTCCGATAACGTCGATGTGTCCGTTCGTAATCGGGTCGAAAGAGCCCGGGTAAATAGCTGTTATCGGTTTATGGTTCATTTTGTGACCTTTTCAAAGCGGACTGAATTTAACAGTTCTAAGTTCTACTGAACATATTTTCGACGGCATCGAGAATATCTTTGGCGGAGCATTCGTCCTGGAGCCTGGACATAAAATTTTCTGTAAGTTCAAATCGTTTTTTTGCGATTCTTTTGACGGACTCGAAATGAAAACTTTCTTTCAGTCTGGCCTGGAAATAGCCGTAGTCGATTTTTTTCTTCCAGCTTCGGAGCACATCCGAGGGGCCTTTTCCGCGGAGTGACGAGTTTCGCAGCAGGCTGAAGATCCCGACAATTCCCATGTCGTCGAGGTTTTGCGCATCGGAAAGAATTTTCGCTTCGTTCAAGTTTGTTAGCTTATTTCCGGATTCGAGAATGATCCTGGAAATCTTATTTATTTTCTGTTCGGAAAGGTGCCCGTGCAGTTTTTCGGCAGCGATCCGTGCAGAGATTTTTGTTGAGTCGGGCCGATTCGGTTCAAGAGAAGATTTCGCAGTTTTGAGATTTTTGCTTTTCTCGGATTCTGCCAGAGCGGCGTGGCAAAAATACACGGCGGCATTAAGACACAAACGATCGATGGGTAAATCGGGCCGTGTCAATTCCGGCAGATCGCAAATGATCCGGACGATCCGCAACAGCCTTTTTGCCCGGTCCCACAGCCAACTATTCGATTCAGCATTGTGTGCCGGGGCGGTCAGGACCCGCTGTGCAATATCTGTGATAATTTCTTCCTGCGACATCATCTTCTCCGATTAATAACATTCACTTATCGCAGGTCAATTGAATTTAGTCAAGCATTTTTGCCTTATAATCGTTATAATGCGCACTATCTTTACACAAAGGCTTTATTTCAGTTTTTTCTGAGGGGCCCGATATTTTGTTGAAAAACCATAAAATATAAGGCCTGAACCGGTTATGCGGTTAATGCCGGGCAGCGGATAAAGACGGGCGTAAAATTTCCTAAAAACTTTTTAATTAAAATC
>CBDUSK010000152.1:0-4731 GCA_965369915.1 uncultured Phycisphaerae bacterium | reverse complement strand
TGGTAATACCCTATGGCATAAGCGATTCGGCAACAGGTTTCGCTGTGGTTTCCTTAGAGGAGCTGCTGAGCCATTTAAAATAAAAAAATAAAAGTATTAGAGATTTGAAAATCTTATAAGGAGATAGCCTATGAGTGTTGCATTTACAAAGGAATCGGACGATTTTTTCGTAGTTAAAGTTGAGGGCAAGCTTTCATTCGCTGATCAAAAGAATGTTGAAATGAGAGCTCGCCATGAAATTGATTGCGACAAAAAAGCCAAGCTGTTGCTAATTGCTACGAGCTTTTCCGGATGGGAAAAGAAAGGTGATTGGGGTGATATGACGTTTATGCATGAATATGATCCCTATATTACAAAGATAGCAGTTGTTGCCAAGCAGAAGTGGAAAAGTATGATTTTCATATATGTCGCGGCTGGCAGGAGGCAGGGATCGGTAAAATTCTTTCTTCCCGACGAAGAGCAAGACGCTCGAGATTGGCTACTTGAATAGGATTAATAATATATAAACTTTAAATCCAAAGATTATGGGAAATCAAATATTACGATCAAGGATGAAAAAGCTTTTTACTGAGGCTTTTACTGCTGTAGAAATTGCCGAGCCGCTGCTTTCTTTTGACAACGATAGAAATTCTAAACATGTAAAGCAGATCATTGCTGCAAATGAGCAGACAGTGGCAGGTGTAAGAGTAGACGGTGTTGTAGCGGGATTTGCGTTGCTGGATGAGCTTTCAGAGGGTATCTGCGGTGATCATATATATCCATTTGATAACGAGCAGATCATTTCCGTCTCGACTTCTTTTCCTGATATAATCGATAAGCTTTGCAATTGGCAATATTGTTTCGTGTCAATACTTGACTCAATAGGAGCAGTCATCTGTAAAGATGATTTCCAGAAACCTCCTGTCAGGATGTGGTTGTTTGGTATGATCAGTATTGTGGAGATGTTTATTTCCAGAACGATTAAAGAACAATTCCCTGATTCATCCTGGCAAAGCAAGGTTCCTGAAGGCAGACTAAATGCAGCCAGGGAACTTCAATCTGATCGTAAAAGAGCCGGACAGAATGTAAATTTATTGGATTGTCTTCATCTTTCAGATAAGGCCGGGATTTTGATAAAAGATCCCGATATGCGGGAGGATTTCGGATTTGGTTCCAGGAAAGAGGCAAAAAAAGGCATATGGGAATTTATGTCATTGCGTAACAGCCTTGCACATGCTCATGATATCGTTACATATGACTGGGACATGATTGTAATGATGTCCAAAAGACTCGATAAGATAATGACAAGGATATAGTGGTTTTATTGATCCTGTTTTTGCTGCAGCTTCTGGGCGATGCTAAGACCAACCAGATTGGCAATGAATATGGCTAGGTATACCTGTCCGACGAAGGCTTCCATTGTAGAAAGAAGTTTTGCATAGTTACCTTTTGGAATGATGTCACCGTATCCTAAAGTGGTTAGAGTTGTAAAACTGTAATAGAAAAAATCCACCCTTGTGTTTGATATAATTGAAAACGCCTCAGGATTTACCCCATACATGATCATATATAATATCGACCAAAGTAATGCTATCAGAAAGTATATGCTTACACCGCCCTTTATGGTATCGGAGGTTACAACCTTCCGGGACATTATTTTTTTAATCAATATAATGATCGCCAGTAGCAAAAATACTGCATAAAGTGCTAGCACAAACAATAGTATTTTTTCGGTAACATTTATAACTTGATATCTTATAAGTATCTCGAACACAAAGGCTATAAATCCTACGGCAGTTAATGGCAGGAAGGCCCTTAAGGGTAACACCGCTCCCAAAGCAGGTATGATCGCGATAAGCAAAACCATCGTAATGAAAGGAAACCTTGTTTCTATTGCCTGCAGGAATGGGAATGAAACGACAATGAGGACCAAAGCAGTCATTAAGCGATTGTACTTGTTTTCCAGGAAACTTTTCCTGTCTAACATTTTCATAGAAACCTCGTAAGAAATCACTATTGATCTTATGGGATTTTACAGGATTTCTTATTAAAGTAAAGTACAACTTATAGCTATTTTTTACTTGAATTATCCTGTTATGATAATATTATTGTAATATATTCAAAATCTTCGATGAACATATTAAGGGGTGTTTTATGATAAAAATCTTTTATCGTTCAAATAGCAGCATATCGTTGCTGAGATATGTTTCCTTTTTGGCAATTTCTGTGGTCATTTGCGGCTGTACCGTTGGCCCTGATTATGTTAAACCCGATATCCCAACGCCGGATGCCTGGCATATGGAACTTACTAAAGGGCTTGAAAGCGGCCAGGCAGATTTTCAAGATTGGTGGAAAGTATTTAACGACACTGCCCTGGACAGTCTTATCCAAAGAGCAGCTGATAATAATTACAATTTGCAAAAAGCTGTAGCAGCAATAAAAGAATCCAGGGCGTCTCGTGCATCTGCAAGGGGCGAATACTGGCCGGACATAGATGCTACAGGTTCTTATTCACGGGCAAGGTTCAGCGAGAACGGTCTGTTGCCGATTTCAAATCCGGATCAGACGAATCTTCACTCAGCAGGCGGTAGTGCTGCATGGGAAATTGACTTGTTTGGCAGGATAAGCCGTTCGGTCGAGTCTGTAGATGCGACCTATCAGGCATCGGTAGAAGACTACAGGGATGTACTTGTTTCTCTTTATGCAGAAGTTGCAACAAACTATATTGACCTGCGTTCCATACAGGCCAGGCTGAATTATGCCCAGCAAAATGTGGATTTGCAGAAAAAAACTGTCAAGCTTACTAAGGACCGTCTCGAAGCAGAACTTGTTCCGCAGCTGGATGTTTTCCAGGCACAGCTTAACCTTGCAAATACCGAATCAACTATTCCAACGTTGAGGACACTAGAGACTAAGGCACTGAATAGGCTTGCAATCCTTGTCGGCGTCCATCCTGGTACACTTAATGAGGAGCTATCAAAGACTGCTTCAATACCAACTGCTCCTCGTGAGCTTATACTCGGTATCCCAGCAGAACTTCTCAGGCAGCGTCCTGATATTCGCAAGGCCGAAAGACTCCTTGCCGCTCAAACAGCTCAGGTTGGCGTAGCTACCGCAGCACTTTACCCTTCTTTTTCATTGAATGGAACGTTCGTCCTTGAATCCACGGAGTTTAGTGATGTTACTAGCTGGGGCAGCAGGAAGTATGGGTTTGGCCCATCTTTTAGCTGGAATATATTTGACGGCAACCGTGTCCAGAGCAATATTCAGATCCAGCAAGCCCGCACCGAACAGCTTTTGGCCGCTTATAAACAAACAGTGCTTAGCAGTTTAGAAGATGTTGAAAACTCAATGGTTTCTTACGTACAGGAGCTTGACCGCATGGAAGCTTTGGAAAGAGCGGTAACGAATGCTGATAAGTCGGTAGAACTTGTTAAAATAAGATATATAAATAACCTGTCTGACTTCCAAAATGTTCTTGATATGCAGCGGTCGCTTTCAACACAGCAGGATAGCCTGGCAGCAAGCCAGGGTGCGGTCATTAATAACCTGATAAATCTTTACAAAGCCTTGGGCGGAGGTTGGAATTCACAGCAGTTTTCCACTGCCGAAGGGAATTAATAATAGTTTTTAAATCGAAACTTATGGAAAGGCAAATCGATGGCTAAGTCAAAATCTCTCGGGATAAAAATAGGCTTATTGCTTGTTATAGGTGCAATCGTTTGTGTTGTATTCGTCAAAAGGAAACAGGCAATTCCGGAAGAATCCGTATTGATACGCCCATTAAAAACATTTGAAGTTGGCTCTGACTTTGCTGTATCCGGTAGAAAATATCCGGGCAAAGTAAGTGCAGACCAATCGGTAGATCTTGCCTTCCAGGTGGACGGGCCTTTGATCGAATTTCCCGTTAAAAATGGTGACCAGGTTGTTAAAGGCCAGGTACTTGGCAAACTTGATCCACGTGATTATGAAAAGGCGTTAGCTTCGGCAAAGTCAGAAAATGAAAAAGCCAAAATACAATTGGGTCGTATTAAAAAAGCATCTGAAAGCGGAGCCGTCTCCGGTACAGATGTGACAAATGCAGAAACTGCTTTCGAGACGACAAATGCAGCGATGGAAACGGCGCAAAAGGCACTTGAAGATACTGTATTGGTTGCAAAATTCGACGGAACCATTGCAAACACCTTTGTCGATCAATTTGAAAATGTCAAAGCAAAACAGCCGATACTTACTTTGCAGGATGTTACAATAGTAACCATAGAGGTTAACGTTCCCGAAGAAAGGGTTGCTCTTGCCGAGGCCGGCAAAGAAAGATACAAATTCCGCTTCGTGGCAACTTTCGATTATTTGCCGAATAGAGAATTCGAAGTTGAGGTAAAAGAATTCACCACAGAGGCAGATCCCATTACGCAAACTTATCTTGTTACTTTTTCAATGCCCTCGCCTAAGGGCCTTAATATCTTACCCGGTATGACAGCGACAATCATGGAGTACAAGAAGATCAAAGAACAAGTTACTTCGGATGGTTTCCCTGTCCCGGTTACTGCTGTGCCTATCGACGAGCAGGGCAGATACTATGTCTGGAAGGCAAAGGCCGATTCTGACGGCAAGACTTATACAGTCCATAAAACCATTGTCAAAGTTGGCAAGATGGCCCAGGGAAATATTAAGATCACCGAAGTGCTTAGCAAAGGTGACAAGATCGCTGCAGCAGGAGTTTATTTTCTGCAGGAAGGTCAACAGGTATATCTT
>CBDUSK010000151.1:0-4749 GCA_965369915.1 uncultured Phycisphaerae bacterium | reverse complement strand
AGAAAAACTTGCCTCCACTGACGTCGATAACCTCACGCCGATAGAGGCGATCAATCTGCTCAATCAAATAAAGCAGGAAATTAATGACAATTAAAATTAAACTTATACGGACAAACTTGTAATCAGCACATATTCTCGATAGAATAGCTGTCTTAAAGATAAACTTTAACAAATTCAGGGAAAAGTTATGGCGAAGATAACGAAACTTGAGGACATTGTATCGCTGTGCAGGCGAAGGGGATTTATATTTCAATCGTCCGAGATATACGGGGGACTGGCGAGCTGTTATGACTACGGGCCCTTGGGTGTCGAGCTGAAACGCAACGTCCGGGCGGCGTGGTGGAAAACCGTGGTGCAGATGCGGGACGACGTGGTTGGACTGGACTGCAGTATCCTGATGCACCCGATGGTGTGGAAGTCGTCCGGCCATGCCGATAAGTTCGCGGACCTGGTAACGGTATGCAAAAAGTGCAATACGCGCAGCCGGGTGGACCACTTGGCGGGCCACCCCGAGGAACATGCCGGGCATGTGAGCCTGGAGACCGCTCAAGCCGATGCGCAGGAGCTCGATAAGAAGGTGTGTCCTTCGTGCGGGGCGGCCGGTAAGTTCGGCGAGCCGATGGCGTTCAAGCTGATGTTCGAGACGCAGATGGGTGCGAACGTCGACGATACGATGACGCTGTTCCTTCGGCCGGAGACGGCGCAGGGGATATTCGCGAATTTCAAGAACGTGCTGGATTCGACGAGAGTGAAAATTCCGTTCGGTATCGCGCAGATCGGAAAAGCGTTTCGCAACGAGGTAACGACCAAGGCGTTCATATTCCGTACGCGGGAGTTCGAGCAGGCCGAGTTGGAGTTTTTCTGTGAGCCGGGTACGGACGAGAAGTGGTATGAGCACTGGAAACAGATGCGGTTCGACTGGTATATCGATCTGGGGATAAAGAAAGCCAACCTGCGTTTCCGCGAG
Organism: uncultured Phycisphaerae bacterium; assembly: GCA_965369915.1. Lineage (GTDB taxonomy): Bacteria > Planctomycetota > Phycisphaerae > Sedimentisphaerales > Anaerohalosphaeraceae > CBDUSK01. Next base: position 3,782 of record CBDUSK010000151.1, on the reverse strand, counting down.
CATGATCCGGATGAACTGGCTCATTACGCCAAGGCCTGTGTGGATGTGGAATACAAGTTCCCGTTCGGGTCGGGCGACTGGCAGGAATTAGAGGGTATCGCCAACCGCACCGATTATGACCTGAGGCAGCATCAGCGGGGGATGCGCTCGATGAACGACTGGTACGAAAACGACCGTGACCTGGCTAAGATAGACTTAAAAGAAGAGGCCGAAGATTATCATAAAGGGCCTTTATCGTTTTTCGACGAGCAGAACAAGCAGCGCTATATTCCATACGTCATCGAGCCCAGTGCTGGCATCGACCGCAGTACGCTTGCGTTTTTGGTAGATGCCTATGACGAAGAAGAGGTCAAAGGCGAGACAAGGAATTTGCTTCGGTTCCATCCGGCGTTGGCACCGACCAAGGCTGCGGTTTTTCCACTGGTCAAAAAAGACGGCATGCCGGAGATCGCGCAGAAGATATATGCCGATCTGAAGGGCTGCTTTAACTGTTTCTATGACCAGAAGGGCGCTATCGGCAGAAGGTACCGCAGGCAGGATGAGGCGGGAACCCCCTACTGCATAACCGTCGACGGCCAGACAAAAGACGATAACACCGTTACCGTGCGCGAGCGCGATTTGATGCAGCAGGAAAGGGTCGCGATCGACCAGGTAAAAACCTACCTGCGCGACAAGCTGGAACTGTAAGAGGAGGCCGGGGATGGCGGATAAGACATATATTTGCGACTTGAAGGGGCATGTCGAAAAAGAAGTAACGCTGTTCGGCTGGCTGTACCGGGGCCGATCGAGCGGGAAGGTTTTGTTTTTGGTCGTTCGAGACGGGACGGGGCTCTGTCAATGCGTTGTTGAAAAGGGACAGATACCGGACGAATTATTTGAGGAGCTAAAACGCCTTGGCCAGGAATCGTCACTGTCCGTTACCGGATCCGTCCGCGCCGAAGACCGAAGCGTCGGCGGTTACGAATTAGCGGTAACCGGCGCAGAAGTGGTATGCGAAGCAAACGATTATCCGATCACGCCTAAAGAGCACGGGGTGGATTTTCTTTTGAAGCACCGTCATCTGCATCTGCGCTCGCAGCGGCAGTGGTGTATCGCCAGGGTCCGCCATACCGTGATCGACGCGATAAGGCGGTTCTTTAACGATGACGGATTTACGCTGATCGATACGCCGATATTTACCGCGATAGCGGGTGAAGGGGAGCAGACGCTGTTCGAGGTCGATTATTTCGGAGAGCGTATGCACCTTGCGCAGACGGGGCAGCTTTATCTTGAGTCGGCTGCGATGAGTTTCGGCAAGGTCTATTGTTTCGGCCCGACGTTCCGCGCCGAAAAAAGCAAGACCAGAAGACACTTAACGGAGTTCTGGATGGTCGAGCCTGAGGTCGCCTATATCGGCCTTGACGGCCTGCTGGAATTAGCGGAAAATTTCGTGTCGTTCATCGCAGAGCAGGTTCTAAAAAATAATCGAAGCGAATTGGAAACTTTAGGCTCCGATACCGAAGCGCTGGAAAAACTAAAGCCGCCTTTCTATCGGCTGAGTTATACCGAAGCGGTGGATATCTTAACGAGCGAAAAAACTAAAAAATTCATGACAGAAGAGTTATCAGGTTTTCAAAAAGATACCCAAGAAACGCAAGCGAAATTAGCAGAGCTTGAAAAACAACTCTCGGCGGGCGGTAAGAAATGGAAAATGGAGAAAATCGCAAAGGAAATTACCGAACAGCGGGCCGAACTCGGCGAGCTGGAGGTAAAGATCGAGAACAATCCGAAGCATGCTCAATTAGCGGCCGATTTCAGATGGGGAAAGGACCTCGGCGGTTCGGATGAAACGATAATATCGCTGATGCACGACAAACCCGTCTTCGTTACGCATTATCCGAAAGAAGCCAAGGCGTTTTACATGAAGACCGACCGGGGCAACGACAAGGTGGTGGAGAATTTCGATATGCTGGCGCCGTCGGGGTTCGGAGAGATAATCGGCGGGTCGGTGCGCGAGGACGATCACGATACGCTGCTGGCAAAAATTAACGACCAGGGTTACCAGGCCCGGGATTACCAGTGGTATCTCGACCTGAGGAAGTACGGCTCGGTGCCGCACGGCGGGTTCGGCCTGGGCGTCGAAAGGACGGTCGCCTGGCTGACGGGCGAAAAACATATCCGCCAGTGCATCGCTTTCCCGCGGATGATGGATAAGGTTTATATTTGATCGGACCGAATATGGCAAAAAAGTTTTCGGTGTCAAGCCGGGCAAGAAGTTTCAAACACGCAATCCGCGGCATCGGCCTGATGCTCAGGTCACAGCAGAATGCATGGATCCATGCCATGGCGACTATTCTTGTCGTGGTTTTCGGGCTTTTGTTCGGAGTTACCCGAGGCCAGTGGTGCTGGCTGGTCCTGGCGATCGTGGTTGTCTGGACGGCCGAAGCACTGAATACGGCACTGGAATTTTTGGCTGATTTTGCGTCTCCCGAATTTCACCCGCTGGTTAAAAAAGCAAAAGACGTCGCGGCCGGTGCGGTGCTTATCTCAGCAATGGGGTCGGTGATAATCGGGCTATTTGTCCTGGGCCCGTACCTCCTCAGATTCCTGTATTCTTTGCAATCGAAATAAAAGAAAGACTCACGATGCAAAACTGGACCATACAGAAGCTTTTAAGCTGGACCACCGATTACTTAGCCGCCCGCAACGTCGACTCGCCGCGGTTAAGCGCCGAGCTTTTGCTTTGCCATGTGTTGGGGCTGGAGCGGATCGAACTTTATACACATTTCAATCGCATTGCGCAGCAAACAGAGCTTGACCAACTTCACAAGCTTGTCAAGCGCTGCGGCGACCAGGAGCCGGTGGCGTATCTTGTAGGCAGATGTGAGTTTTATTCTTTACCGATAAAGGTCTCGAAGGATTGCCTTATACCTCGTCCCGAGACCGAATTACTAATCGAGCGCGGGATCGAATTTTTGCGCGGACGCCAAGGCGTTCAATATGTGTGTGATCTTTGCACGGGTTCGGGGTGCATAGCGGTAGCGATAGCAAAAAATCACGCGCAAGCCGAAATAATCGCCACCGATATCTGCGATTCGGCCTTGAGCGTTGCCGCTGAGAATGTCGCAACGCATGAACTGAACGACAGGATCCGGTTATTATGCGGGGATCTGTTCGGTCCGGTTATCGAAGGGCTCGATGAAACAAGGTTCGATCTTATCGTGTGCAATCCGCCTTACGTATCAAGTGCCGAATACGAACAGCTTGGCAGTAAGGTCAGGGACTTTGAGCCGAAGAAAGCGTTGTTTGCCGGCCAAGACGGGCTGGATGTCTACCGCCAAATAGCCGATCAAATCGGTGAACACCTGAAAGACGATGGGGCCTTGATCCTGGAAATAGGTTACGCACAGGGCAAAGCGGTAAGAGAACTGTTGGAAGATACAAAAATTTTCTCAGAAATAAAAATTGAAAAAGACATCAATAACAACGACAGAATAGTTACTGCAAAAAAATAATCAGCCTGACTCTGTACCTTCTGCCTCGTTTTTCTTCCGCATCCGTTCAAGCTCATCAGCTAATTTACCCACTTCGAGCCTCAATCGCTGATTCTCACGTTTGTTTCGTACAAGACTTCTGATCATCCAAACAACCACCAAAACCGGAAGCACAAAGAGGATTAATGAAATACAAACTATTATAATCCACTCGAGTCCACCCGGAGCTCCAAATGCTAAAATCTCATTTGTCATTATTGGTCTCCTTCACTATTTGTTAAAGGTTCCTGTTCGGTGCCGCCCTTTAGC
>CBDUSK010000150.1:0-4815 GCA_965369915.1 uncultured Phycisphaerae bacterium | reverse complement strand
AGCAGACACCGGATGAAATATCCAGCCGGTTTGATCATATGAGGGCATAAAAAAACCGTGATTGAAATCACGGCTTAATAGGTCGAGAGACATATTTTAAAATAGCCTATTTTTTGCGTCTTCTCAGCAACAATCCGCCAAGACCAAGCAAACAACATTAGTAGATGAACCATCTGAAACATAATCACTTAAGGTTACAAGTGCTGCTTGTGCAGAACCCACCCCTAATGCGCATACCAAGATAACACTTACAATGTAACTGGCTTTCCTCACTCCAATGTTCCCTCACTCCAATATATTCTCCCCACACGCTATACTATATAATATACAAGCATTCGCTATATATAAGTTTTAAAATAGCCTATTTTTTGCGTTTTCTCAGCAAAGCAAGTCCGCCTAAACCAAACATAAGAACAGTTGCAGGCTCCGGGACAGCTACCGCAGATTCGCTTGAGCCATCGGTGAAATCCTGTATGTGAATGCCAACCCTGAGAGAACCGTCGTTAAGTTCATCTAAAACATCCTGTAAACTGCCGCCGAGCAAGTCAAATTCAATCGTAACCCACTCACCTACCCCAATATTATTAATACCGTTTGACGGTGGCGGCGGATTGGAACCGATGTTAAACTCTCTGTCTGCATCAAATCCAATGTCGTTGCCGTTGGGTAGATTGCCTGGTCCGTCCTCAGCAAAATCAGTTCCCGAACCGTTGATTATGCCCAATGTTGCACCGATGAGTACGCCGTCGTCAAAATATATGTTGGTCACAGAACTTTGAATTGTGCTGTCGTTATAAAAGGTGAACTTGGCAACGTTATCTCCGTTCCAGACATCCATATATATATTTATACCGGGATCGTCATTAAAATCACCGTTGTCAGTGAAGATCTCAAAAGGATAAAGTGCGGCAAATGCAGAACCCGCCCCTAACGCGCATACCAAGATGACACTTACAATGTAACTGGTTTTCATCACTCCTTGTTCCTCACTCCAAATGTTTCCTCCACACACTATATACAAGGGACCTATAAAAGGACCCCTCGGTTACACTATATACAAGGGACCTATAAAAGGACCCCTCGGTTACACTATATACACGGGACCTATTAAAGGACCCTTCGGTTACACTATATACAAGGGACCTATTAAAGGACCCCTCGGTTACACTATATACAAGGAACCTATAAAAAGACCCCTCGATTACACTTGATTTTACCCGATTACGCGGGATCCTGTCAAGGGAGTTCCATGAAAAAACTCACAAAGAGGCGTTGTACCGGCGTTGCAAGCCCTGTTTTATGGGAAAACATGCCCTTTTCAGTAGCGCCAGAGGGGGTTATGAGGCGGAAAAAAATCAGGGAAAAAGTGAAAAAAATCGAAAAAATTTTATTTTTTTTTCGGAATTGGGTAGTTGCTCTGGGTTTTCCAATGATTTTTCAGTTTTTGGGGTTGAATTCAGAAATGCAAAAAACACCCCGGCCGAAGCAAAAATCTTGTGGTTTTAAATAACAACGGTGCGTGATTTAGTTAGAGTGCGCGGTCTAATTGTTTTTGTCAGGCAATTCGTTCAGCAGTTTTAACAATTCATTCTTGCCGAAGAGCCCGCGAAGGTGCGGTTGTTTTCCGTCGGGTAAATGCAAAACGATAACGGGCACGCCGGGCTCATTGTAAACATTTGCCAGGTCGAGCGTTGCTTCTGTTCCGGCTAAAGTAGTGTCGGCTTTGACGGCGAAAACGTTTTTTTGTTTAATGAGTTCGGCGATATCTTTTCGTTTGAAGACAAGCCGTTCGACAACGACACACGAGGTGCACCAGTCGGCGGTGAATTTTATCAGTACAGGCCGATCGTTCTCTATGGCTTTAGCGATCTCGGCGGGATCATAGTCCTTCCAGTCGATAAGTTTTTGGCTTTGTGCGCCGAAGCCCGGGAGCATCAGCCAGGCAAAAGCGGCAGCTAAGACCACGGCGACCGTTCTGACGAACCACTTGCGCGCCGGCGGCGTGGAGTATGTTACCCAGCGGCCCCACATCCATACGCAGAACGAAAGAATGACTGCATAGAGCAGGACGTTCATCCTCGAATCTCCGGGCAGTGCGGAAAGAAGTTTTACAGCTATCAGGATCAGCAGAAAGCCCATGCCGTGTTTGACATGGTCCATCCAGCCGCCGGGCTTCGGGAGCCGGTCAAGCAGCTTCGGTATTGAGGTAAGGACAAGATAGGGCCCAGCCATTCCGACGCCGATGAGCATGATGGTAAAAGTGGCAATGGGCAGGCTCTGTGTCTGTGCCCAGGCAAAGGCCGCGGCCAGTATAGCGAAACTGCATGGCGTGGCAAGCAGGGCAGCTAAGAACCCCATGCCGACGTTTCCTGCGAATCCGGCCCGGGCCCCTGAGCCCTTGCCGGTTAGCGAAGCGGGAACACCTATAGTGAACAATCCGAACATGTAAAGCCCCAGCACCACTATCAGCAGGGTCATGGCAGTTAAAAAGGCGGTGTTCCTTAGCGGGTCTCCGATCTGGAAGAATACGCCGTAGCCGACGCGCAGTATGATGTTGGCGGCAGCGATCGCGGCGAAGAACAGCAGTATGCCGATGCAGAAGGCAAGTCCGAGGGTGAAGCTTTTTGCCCTCTTTTCGCCGGCCTGGCTCCATATCCGCATTACGATGATAGGTATAACGGGCCAGACGCAGGGCATCACGTTCAGGACCAGGCCTGCGAGAATCGCTATCAAAAATGCCGCGGGAGCGGAATACGAAGCGTACCGGGCTGTTTCGGCCTGGATCGCGGGCACATTAAAAGCAGGCGAGGCCATTTGGGCCTGGGGGTCGAGCCGGACGGAAGTTTGAAGTTTGCCGAAATCGGAAATTCGGCACATAGCACCCGAGCAAACGGCCCCGTCGATCCGGACGGAGATATTGATATTACCGGTATCGGCGGAATCCTGGGCTTTGAAGGGTATATAGATGGTAAATTTGTCACTGAATACCTGCACTTTTTTCTTCAGACCCTCATCATAATAGGATCGTGAAGCGGGCAATACCGGCTCAGCGAAAGTCAGGCCCCGGGCGTTTGGATCGACGGTCAGGCTCATCTGCCCCGGAGCGGTTTTGCTGTCGGCATAAAAATGCCAATCTTTTGCCAGCTCAAACCTGACGGCGAGAGCCGAATCGGCGCCGGGACGGATCGAGTCGAACTGCGCCGAAACAGCAGCGGTTCCGAGATCGGTTTCAGCCTGGTTGAGATTTTCCTGAGCAACTGCCGGAACTGCGGCAAGAAACACCGTAAACAGCATCGGTATCAGTATTTTTTTTCTCATATCGCAAGGGCCTTCAATGTATTAAATCCCGACGATTTATACGCTGTTCGTGTGTCGGCGGTTCTGCGGTTTTAGTCTGTAAAAGCCGCAGAGCCCACGCTCAGATATCAGCTTAGAAGATTGGTATCGAACATGCAAACAAAAAAATGTCGCAGGTTTCAAATCTGCCCTTGCGGTACACTTCAGAAAATGTTATACAGGCAAACTTATTGCCGAAGAGACGAGGGTTATTATCGGATGTTTGATATTAAGGCAAATTAATCTTCAGGAAATTGTGTCGATTGCCGAACTAAAAACAGAGCGGTTGTCCTGGAAAGTTATTTAGTATTTTGAGTTAGGGTATTAATGTATGAGTTCACTGGCCCGTGAAAAGTTAGCGGCGACGCTTTTTAAGCGTTACAAAGGCAATCCGATACTGACACCGGAGGACTGGCCTTATCCTATCAATTCCGTATTTAACCCGGCGGCGGTCCTTATTAACGGAGAGGTGCTCTTGCTTAACCGGGTCGAGGACCTTCGGGGTTTTTCGCATCTTACCTGCGCCCGGAGCAAGAACGGACTGACCAACTGGGTCATCGACGAGACGCCGACGATGAAGGCAGACCCAAACTCCAAGGAGGAAAAATGGGGACTTGAAGATCCGAGGATCATCTGGCTCGAAGAGCAAAAGCAGTATGCGATAACTTACATATCGTTCAGCGAAGGGGGGCCTTTGATCTCACTGGCAATAACCAAGAACTTTCAAACATTTGCCCGGCTTGGGGGACTGCTTCCTCCGGAAGACAAGGATGCATGTCTTTTCCCCCGCCGGTTCAACGGGCGATTCGCCCTGATCCATCGGCCGATAGTCCGCGGAGAAGCACATATCTGGATCAGCATGTCTCCGGACCTGAAACACTGGGGTGACCACCAGGTCCTGTTAAAGACGCGTACCGCCTATTGGGACGGAGCCCGTATCGGGCTTGCGTGTCAGCCGATAGAACTGCCGGAAGGATGGCTTTTGCTTTATCACGGAGTCCGCCGGACGTCCGCAGGCGAAATCTACCGGGCAGGGATGGCGCTTCTGGACAAGGAAGCGCCATGGCATGTTTTGCGAAGGGGCGAGGAGTGGGTTCTTGGCCCTGAGGCAATATATGAGCGGGTCGGGGACGTCAGTGATGTTACATTTATCTCCGGCGGCGTGATCATGAAGGACAAGCTGTATGTCTATTACGGTGCCGCGGACTGTAGAGTTGCAGTAGCGATGGCCGACATAGACAAGGTTCGAGAATATATCATGTCCTGTCCGGAAGTTGACACATAGGCTCCCGATACCTTTTTCGATCGGGTTTCAACTCTTGAAATAATACAGCAGTCCGGACATGATCATGTGTATGCCGATGGCGGCGATGAACAGGCACATCACTTTTGAGAACACCATACAGACAATTTTTCCGAGGAATCTGTGTATCGGCTGAACGAATCGCATTATTATCCAGAGCAGGCCGAATACAACGG
>CBDUSK010000149.1:0-4821 GCA_965369915.1 uncultured Phycisphaerae bacterium | reverse complement strand
ATCTTCCGTCTGAGTTGGTAAGTTTAAAATCATAACAGAATAATAGAACGATTAATGGCCTGGAGGTTTTACCTCCAGGCCGATTTTTATAAAGCGTTATTATCTTTCTTAGTTGTTGTGATAGATTTCAAAAACCCAATATTTTTTCACAAAAAGATTTTGGGAGCAACTTTTGTATAAAAGCGATGAAAATACAACATATAAATAATGATATCGAGGCAACAGCAGGTTGATATAACACTTGATACGAAGAGAAATCACCGATCTTTTGTATGATCGTAGCGACAATTATGATAACGGGCATATGTATAAGGAATATTCCAAATGAGTATCTGCCGATTACGACCAGGAAATTTGGCCAATATGTAACCTGATCACGTATAGCAAGAAGTCCCAAAATCACGCACGCTGAATATACGAAAGAGGAATATTTTAATGCATAAGCTGAAAATAATTGTCCTGGATATTTTGTCAGTAAATAGATAGTTTCAACTTCTGAAATCAATAATGAAAAGAATATTGCCGAGAAAATTAAATATTTGATTTTTCGGGAGAAATAAGTTTTGTCTTTTCGATACCCTATCCACAAACCGATCGCATAAAAAATCACCCACGAGTAGAAAGGTTTAAAGGCCGGTACATGCCCTATTGTGCCAAATATTTTGGACGAATATATTGCAAACAGAGCTGTAATGTTGAATAACAAGATTAAAGACAGTCCATATGATTTGCGGATGATGTACTGCAAAACAGGGGTCAATACATAGAGTTGAGCAAGCAGAATGATAAAATAATATGGAATTGTTGCGCCGCCGGTGAGGAGTTTATATATTATCTGCTTTAGATCAAGATTATGTGTTCGGAGAACACTATACCCAAGGAAAAGAACAGACCAAAAAAGATACGGGACAAGTATTCGTGTTAGTCTCTTTGTCAGGAAGTTTTTATAATCATTCAATGTTCGGATATTTTTTTGTGATAGCCAGTAACCGGAAATAAAAAGGAACATCGGAACAGCAAAGAGAAATAATTGACGATAAACGATAATACCAAGAAAATCCCGGTTTTCGATATCAGGATATTTCCATAGGAAATTTGAGTTAATAGTATGAATTGCGACCACGGCTGTTATTGCAATACCTCGAAGTGCGTCAAAAAAAATATCCCTGTTATTTTTTATGTTAACAGGAGGATTGACCTTTTCGGATAAAAAATTCATGATTATACTTCTAATTAGAAGTCAGGTAATAACCTATAGAAACACTTTAAGTTTTTCAAAATAAGCTTTTCTGTCCCCAAAAACCCAACACAGGCAAGTTTAAAGCTGTATATTGTATAAGACATTTAACTATAAAAAAAAAGGTAATTTTTTTAATGATTATATCTTGAAAAAAAGTTTATTTTTTTCTTGCATTTTTCTGCTATTTATGGTAGAAGTGATATTGCTTTCGCGAGGCTATGTAAGTCCTTGCGTGGGGGATTAGGCGATTCATCTCAAAAATTCGTATCTAACTTAGCGTCTGTAGTGTGTTTTTTGACTTGTTCTTGTGCATTTAATAAAGGATAGGGTCGTTGACGCAACATGGTAAGAAATTCTGTTTGTGTCGAGAAAATGTCATGTGGATATGTGCGCACTGGTATATGTACCTATTCTCGGGAGGGCAAAAAATGTTTGCGTATAAAAAAGCGAATCTGACAGTTCTTTTCATTACTGCGACATTAATACTTTGTATCAGTTCTGTACAGGCGCAGACAACTAAAGTCTATCTGTTGGCAGGCCAGTCGAACATGGTCGGCTGGACAAGCCTAAACATTGATCTGCCACCAGAACTTCAAATCCCACAGGTCGATGTACAAATCTACTCGCAAGGCAGTTGGGATGACCTTGGGCCGGGTTTTGGAAGAACCACAAGTTATTTCGGGCCAGAAGTGACATTCGGCCGTGATCTGGCAAGTGCCCAACCCGATGAAAATATTGTGCTCATTAAATATGCAGTTGGCGGCACCGATCTGGCGAACGATTGGCGGCCTCCCGATAGCAACGGTCAGGGGGCAGGGCCTTATTATATGATTTTTATGGACATTGTGATCAATGCTCTGTTATCACTTTCTGACTATGAGATCGTCGGAATGATATGGATGCAGGGTGAAGCCGATGCCTGGCAGGAATTAAGTTGGGCCCAGGCTTATGAACAAAACTTGACTGATTTTATTCAAAGCGTTCGGTCTGAACTTGGTCAGCCTTATCTGCCTTTTGTGATCGGCCAGATATCAGCTTCAGAGTTCTGGACATACAACGTGATCGTCCGTCAGGCACAATTAAATGTAAGTCAGATAGTACCGGATACAGGATTAGTCATTACTACAGATCTCCCTTTGGATACAGACAATGCACATTATACATCGAATGGAGTAATGACGCTCGGAGAGCGTTTTGCTGATGAGATGATGCAACTGGTCTGGCCCGGCAGCCTGACAGGACCGGTTGATGGGATGACTGTCGATAGCAATGGAACGGTTCTAAGTTGTACGATGGTCGAAGGCGCTGTCAGTTATCAATTATTATTCGGGCCTGATCCGAATAATATGGAATATATAATTTCCGATACACTTGAACCGCCACTGAACATAATCAAGAAATTTCCTTATGAACAAACATACTGGACAGTAAGCGTTTTGGATGGATCCGGCACAGAGACTATCGCCCCTGCCAGAGTTATCTTTGGACCCACTGCCGGCTGGGGACTTAGAACCCTTCTCGTACCCCAGCAGTTCCAGAATATCCAGGCAGGAATAGATGCCGCCAAACAAAACGAAAAAGTTCTCGTTGCTCCAGGGACCTACTACGAAAACCTCAGTTTTAATGGTGACGATATTCTCGTCACCTCCATCGACCCGAATAATCCTGCTGTCGTAACCGCAACCGTGTTGAATAGTATATCTGAAGAATCACTCGTAACTTTTACTGACGGAGAAACCGCTGACTGTGTACTTGCCGGTTTTACTGTTATCGGGAACAATAATATTAATAATGGTGGCGGCATTTCATGTATTGGAAGTGATCCCACCATTCTGAACTGCAGCATCAAGGGTAATCAAGCTCAATATGGCGGCGGGATATTGTGTGATAACGCCAATCCAACGTTTGTGAATTGTGTTATTGTCGGCAACCGGGCCCAGTTCGGTGGAGGCATCTATTGCCTCAATGATTCCAGCCCAGTTCTTATCAACTGTACATTCAATGGAAACTCTGCCGGCTTCGGAGGAGGTATGTACAATCAAAGCGGCCTGCCGGAAGTAACTAACTGTATCTTCTGGGACAATATCAGCGACAGTAACGATACCGATGAATTCATACAGATTGATGGTCAAATCCCGATTGTGAGCTTCAGTTGTATTCAGGATCAGGTTGCCGGTGATGCCAACGTGCCGTTCGGCGGGCTGGCGAACAATAATATAGATGCGAATCCTTTGTTCGTTCGCAACCCCGATGACGGCGGTGACGGCTGGGGGGTTGGGAATAACGATAATTTTGGCGATTTGCGTCTGTTACCGGGCTCAGCCTGTATTGATGCCGGGGATGGGACCGCGGTAATTCAGGATATTACTGACTTTAATGGCAACGGCGATACCACCGAACCGATTCCCTGGGACCTTAAAAGTAATCCGCGATTCAGCGATGATCCGGATTCTGTTGATTCAGGTATCCCTGTCGAACTCGGCCAGCCGGTTATAGATATAGGTGCATATGAGTTTTTTATTAAGTCTGCTGATTTTAATGCTGATGGAGTAGTTAATCTGAGGGATTTTGCTATTTTTTCAGCCGCATGGCAAAGCAGTAAAGATGGCAATAACTGGAATCCGAATTGTGATATCTCAGAGCCCGGCGATGATGTTATCGACCAGATGGACTTTATGAAATTTATCACAAACTGGTAAGGTTTTTTCCATATTTTGTCAAGAAAATCCGTTTTTTCCTTGACTTCCGATAAAGTTTCTGGTATAAGAGAATAGTCAAATGGGGGACGAGGCAGATTCATCTTTTAAGTAATGCCCTTATGGTATGCGCATTTTGTCTATGTTCGCGGTGGTATTGTTTATTGTCGTTTAAGCGGTATGTATGTCCACGGCGGACAGAAGAAAATGAGATATCATCATGATACAGGCATGTGTGTTTTATTTGCAGGGACTGTTTATGCCTTCGGCAGAAAAAAGGGAGAAAATTATGATGGAAAGCTTAGGAAGTTCCATTGGCAGGAAAGATTGACGGCATTGTTGAAAAGCCCGGTACGACTGACGGCCTTGGCCCTGCAGCCGAATAACTCGAACCGGAAAGCGAAAGCTATCTGTCTTCGGAGGACAGAAAGGTGATGTGAAAGTTGTTTTCGTGCCGTTGAGCAAAAGTTATTTTTCTTGACCTGCCGACCCCTTATGTACCTCGGCCGAAATGTTATGCGGAGGATAGGCTTTACCTAAGCCGAACACACTTGTCAAGAAAAAGGCTGCGGAAACCGTTAATACGGATCCGCGGCCTTTTTTGTTGGATTTAGTAAAATTTCCAATAAATGATCTATATCTGCCTCAGCACCCCTTAAAGTCCGGTCTCGGCATTTTGTGCGCCGCATGTAATACACCACATTTACCAGAGATTCGCGGCGGCCGGCACTCGATTACGGTCATTCAACCGGATCGCGTTCTTCTTGCACAAGGAACGGCATATCCCACAACCATAACACCTCTTTTGGTCGATGGTAACCTTTATGGTCGAGGCGCTGTAGACAATAGCGCCGAATTGACAGACACGCATGCACTCCCGGCAAC
>CBDUSK010000148.1:0-4843 GCA_965369915.1 uncultured Phycisphaerae bacterium | reverse complement strand
ACCGGAGGCGATCGAGAGTGTTAAAGCTGAGATAGTTGAAAAAACGGATGAGAGTCAAAAGATCCGGCCGATAGATCCTATTTACCCATTAGTAGTTCTGCTGTGCGTATTTTTAATGGTATCAGGTCTTGCGATATTCATTGTGCCTGTATTCGCCGAGGTTTTATCCGATATGAGCGATGGCAAGGCGGGCTTGCCTGGGCCCACACAATTTTTGTTAAATATTTGTAACAGTTTAGTGGGAAATGGAGGAATTTTCCTGCTATTCGTAGCGATCATAGGTGGAGTTGGTTTCTGGATATATATCCGATTTCGGCCGAGGCGGCCGGAAAAGCCTTATTTTCTTTCACGAGTTGGGGATCTTCTCAAGTGGCATTTACCGGTGATGCACTGGTTCGAAGTGAATTATTCTATGCTGAGAATCGCAGGCCTTATAAAGGTATCGCTGAGAGCCGGATTTACAGTTGACCAGGTGATACGCAACGCATTAAACCTGGATATTAACTATTGCTTCAGAAAACGATTATCTCAGTGGCTTGACAGGATCGAGAAGGGGGACAATATTTCTGAATCTGCATTGCGAAGCGGGATGCCGAAGCAAATAGCCTGGGCATTTGATGATAAGGTAAACCAGGGTAACACTGTCCAGATACTTGAAATGTTAGAGGGATTTTATCGTTCGAACTATAACTATCGGATCAATATAGCACGATCAGTATTATGCCCGTGTATGGTGGTGATGTTAGGCGGGATAGTTGGGTTTGTCGTCTATGCAATGTTTTTGCCAATGGTCGCGATGATAACTTATACGGCCGAAGGTGTTATGCCATAAGGAAATATCATTGTATGTGTAAACGAAGAAAAAATAACGGCTGGGTAGCAACGGAGGTGGTGGTAAGTATAGGCATTCTGGCATTACTGTTTTCTGTGCTTGCAAGTTCGATGAGTATTGCACGAAGGTTTAATAAGCTGCAATTAGTAAGACAGCAGTGCATCGCAGCAGGAGAGGCGCAGCTTGACAGCATTGCAGCAACCGGAGAAGCGATATCAGAAGGAGATATTGAACGGCTCTGGCCCGGTATAAAGTTCGATGTTATTCAAAGTGCGGGTTCAGGTCAGTGGGAGGGGATGAGACTTATAAAAGTTACCACTGTCGGAAGGTCGGTTAACAGAACTAAGGATGTTAAAGTGGAACTATGCAGGTATTACAGCATCGAGGAAAAATAATGAAGCGTGAAGGTTTTGCACTCAATGAGATGCTTTTTATGATCCCGGTGATGATCGTCGTAATGATGATGTGCACCAAACCGATAAGGATCCTTACGGGTGATCTGCTGCAGGTGCAGAGAGATCTTCAGGCTAATGTAAGTGTTCATCATATGCTCAGGAGAGTGCGTGATGAGATCGAAGGTGCAACCGGTCTGCCGGAATACGCCGGGCCAGCAAGAACCGGAGGGAGAGTTTTGTTGATCGAATCGAGTGAAGGAACGATCTGTTATGAACTTATTGATGGTAAGGTTGTAAAAAGCAGGCTCTCCCTGGAACAAAACAAGCCAGGGCAAAGAATAGATAGCTGGCCGGTACCGAATGCGAGTATAAACTGGAAGGTGTGGAGGCGTGACGGTAAAGGTTATGCTGTTGAAGTTATCACGAGTATAAATCGCATATCAGGCGGTCATTTGCATAAGAAATTGAAGAATTCGCATGTATTTTTTATCAATGATCCGGGCAAATCTCAGGAGGAGCTATGAAACGAGCAGCCAACAACGGTTTTATTCTGCTTTATGTCATCCTGATCCTGTCGTTGATCGGTTTGGCGATGGTTCTATTGAGTTACAGTTCAAAGATAATGGCATTCGAGTCATCTACCGCTGCTCTTGAGGCAAACTGCCGAAATATTCTGGCAAGCAGCCTGACCTGGGCGGGACAGAACAGAGCAAGACTATTACGGCTTGGACAGGACGCCACTGTACAATTAGATATAAGCGATTTGAAAACACCTCGTTCATCGTGCGATCTGAATATTTTAAAGGCAGATAAATTGAATATTGAGATCGAGGTAACAGTTTCCTGCGTGCGCGGCAGGAGACAACTTAATCGCAGCAGGAAATTTAGTTTGTGATAGAGATTTGAAAATAGTCAAAAAATGGGGGAATGTATCTATAGTGCAGCAGCGAGGAAGAGCAGGAGGGCGGCTATTACTGCGGAAGCGAAAGTAAGTCTTGAGAATTTATTGTACCTGGTCAGGTCCGGATGCCGGTTTTCGAATTTGTGGCAGTAGTCATCGAAATCGGAGTTATCTTTGGGTCGGAGTCGCAGTTTTACGAATAAATGCGCCGCCAGCGAGATAAGGAATAAAGGCCCGGCAATAATGTACAATATCGTGTCCATAAGCAGTTTGGAGGCTCTTATAATACCAAAAGAAACTTCCCTGGCAAGTTAGTAAACTTCGGTGTACTCAAATCAGCTAAATAATTCAGGGATAAATGTTGATTTAGCGGTAAAATGCGCGGTTGAATCTGCCGAAAAATCATTGTCATAGACAGCAGGTAACTAATTGACATATAGTTACTTAGCTGATATAATCAATTTTCAATAAAAATATGATACTAACCGAATAATGTTTTTTGGAGGTATTATGAACGAGATAGAAAAACCCAAACAACCCTTACCGTTATGGCGTCGGCTCGTTCTGACAGGAGTATTGGGAGCAATTGTGCTTCTTTTGGGTATAATGCTTGCAAGTTACGTAGCTGGTAAACAATTAGGCGAAGAACTTGTCAAAATCGATCAACAAGGTGAGCCGCTGACTTTTACAAAACTTGTACAAGCCAATGCCGGTGTGGTTTCCGAGGAAGATAATGCCACTGGACATTATGTTAGCGTCTTGATAAACATAGTTCCTGAAAACATGGGAAACCTTCAGCGTTTTAACAATTTCTATCGGGAAAAGATGAAGACATTATCAACGGATGAGATCCCTGAGGAGCTTCGTGAAGCAATCGCTCAAAACCTGGCGGGCTCTCAGCCATTGTTTGAAAAGCTTGACATAGGCGCTAGTCTGTCTTTGCCATATTTTGATATAGGTATAGAGCAGGGGATACAGATTTGTCAAACCCGTTTGATTCGAGTGAAAACGGCAGCTTTATTGATGTCACTGAGAACTATGGATCTGATTATCCGGGACAACGCTGATGCAGCGGCCAGTTCAATTGTCAGCTTATTAAAGTTGGTCCGTGTGTTTGATTCACATCCCACGCTAATATTGTCAGCGGTCAAGACCGAGCTTGTCAGATTGGCTTGCGGAGACATTTTTTTGCTGCTGGAACTTGGAGATCCTTCAGAAGCATCTCTGTTAAAGCTTCAGGAGGCGCTTTCGGAAGTTGTTCCAAATGATACTTTGTTAAGGATGTTTTATGCCGAGCGAGTGTACCAATTGCAAATAGGAAGAAATTACTTTCCCGAAAAGATAGCATCAGAACTATTGCCGGATAGTGCGCCAAATCTTCCGGAGCGTATTCAGTTGTCATCAACGTTTTGGGGGAGATTCCGGATAAGGCGAAAATCAATCAAATTTCTACGTGATATGGACAGTTTAATATCAACATCGCGTCATCCCTGGCCTGAGCCATTGGACGCGTTTGATAATACGATTCAATCTGCAGATCAAACCATAGGGATAATTCCTATCGGAAGAAACTTTATTCTGCGGTATGCAGGGACATTAGTTCGTGTACGAAGTATTTTACTTGCGGCAATGATCGAACGTTATCGCGGTTCCCACGAAGGTCAGCTTCCGGAGTCTTTGGATGTTCTGGTTCCAACATACAGCGAGGCGATTCCGTCGGATCCTTTCACGAAGAACAATCTGTTGTACAAGCATGATGAAGAAGGATATATAGTTTACAGTGCCTTTATTAATCGTAAAGATGATAACGGTTCAATAAATATGAAAACGAAGGGGGAGATACCTCTGGATTTAGGGTACCGTATAGGTGTACGTCTTCAGAAAGATGAGACAAATTCAGCTTTCAATTAGGAGACGATTTCAGTTCCGGTTTCAATAATTTTACAATTTGTTTATGTCCATATTTTATATTTTAACTTTCAAGAACGGCATTAAGAGAAAAGCAACGACCATAGAGACCACAAAGAAGTAACCGATCCACCAGTTAGTACCACAGGTCCTGCTGAGTCGGTCGGGATATTGGATACTGATGGACTGTACGGCGGAGTCCTTTGTAAAGGGTTTTTCCCCCGGATTCAAAAGGATATCTTCAAAATGCTTTCCCGGCCGTTTTATGCTGACTTTCATAAACCCCTCACCGATCACCAGTTCCTTTTTGACTTGATGGGGACCTACTTCGAAGAGAAGATCATGAATTCCTTCTTGTAAAGCTTTGATCTTCCAGTATATCTGCCGCTTACTGAAAACCCTGACCTGGTCGATCGTTATGTCAAAAGCCGAGTCTGAAACAATTCTGACATCCGGCCATGCTGAATTCATTTCGCCGTTGAGCTGCATGGTGACAATGGCTTCTTCGCCCGGCTGTAAGGGACGTGCCTGGTACCACAATCCCATTTGTGACATTACCAGGCAAAATGGTACGGTCATTACGAGCATCGGGCGGATTATATGGAAGAGGCGAATAAAAGCTCCCTTGTATATCTGTCCCAGAGCCTTCATCGTTACAGTGAAACTGTCTTTAAAGAGCTTAAGCGCGAGCATGTTGGCTTTAGTGCAGTCCTTTGCCTTGCCGATAGCGGTCTGGTTGGAAGTATATTTGAGGATGAACAGCGCCAAGACCCCAACTACAGCCGATATGATCGTATTTGACAGCCA
>CBDUSK010000147.1:0-4865 GCA_965369915.1 uncultured Phycisphaerae bacterium | reverse complement strand
CGCAAAGCAAAGCCGTGCCTGCCCGAGGTTCTGCATGGGATCTCTCCGGCAAAAGTATAGAGTTCCGCAACTTCGCCATTTCCCTGATACTGCATTCGAGCAACCTGGCCATCTTCGATATTTCCCACAGAATCGACAATACCATGGTATATCTCCACGGCAATATCTTCTGGTTTTAATCTTCCGAGTCTTATGGCGGCTTCGACCCTGACGTGTGAACCGACCTCAAGCTGCGGCTGTTCGAGGTTCATTTTGGAAAGTTGGCCGTCTTGGGCGACCTGAACTTCGACATTTTCTATGGCAAGATCCGACCATGCCTGTTTAATGTTCTGTTTCCATGACATGAGCGACTTGACGGGTTCGGTATCTTCACCGGTCAGATGATGCCATCGAGCCGCGGCGGGGTTATAGAACTTTCGAGTGTATTCGGCGACCATTCTTGAGGTATTAAATCTTGGTGCACACCACTTGACAATGCCTTTCATGCGTTTGATCCATTGCCGTGGCAGCTTGTCTTTCGAATGTGAATAGTACAGCGGCACAACTTCGTTCTCAAGGAGATTGAACAGCGCCCTTGACTCGACTTCATCCTGATATTTGAGGTCATCGTATTCTTCCCCGGCACCGATGATCCATCCCCCTTCAGGCGTGTATCCTTCACACCACCATCCGTCCAAGGTACTGATATTGATCGCGCCGTTTACGGCGGCCTTCATCCCGCTGGTGCCGCTTGCTTCCATCGGACGCCGCGGATTATTCAGCCAAACGTCGACGCCCTGTACGAGGAACCTCGCGATGTCCATATCGTAATCTTCGAGGAAAACAATACGTCTTCGTTCATTCCTTCCGGAAGAAAAGTGAACGATCTGCCTTATGATCTCCTTGCCTTCGCTGTCCCTGGGATGTGCCTTTCCCGCGAAAACGAACTGCAGGGGTTTTTCGGTATCAGCAAGGAGTTTCTTTAGGCGTGGAATATCCTTAAGCAAAAGATTTCCCCTCTTGTATGTAGCAAACCGTCTTGCGAAGCCGATGGTAAGTGCTTCCGGATCGAGTACTTCTTCAGCCCAGTCGAACCTTGAATGCAAGGTTCCCCTTCTTTGCATCTGCTGTTTGAGGCGTCGTCGAACGACGCTGATAAGATTTTCCTTGCACCTTTGGTGTGTTCTGAAGAACTCCTCATCCGGAATCTGGTCGATATTATGCCAGACAGATTTATCAACGACCTCTTCTCCCCAATTAGCGCCAAGGTATTTTTCATAAAGCGAGTTCATTTCAGTACTGAGCCAAGTTTTCGCGTGTATTCCGTTTGTTACAGCCCTTATAGGCACTTCATCGACGGGCAGGTCCGGCCAGAGACAGGACCAGATATTTCTTGACACTTTTCCGTGCAACTGGCTGACACCATTTCTGAAGGCACTTAATTTTATTGCAAGAACGGGCATTTTGAATGGTTCCTGCTCGTCTTCGGGATCGATCCTTCCGAGTGCGAGGAAGTCGTTTCGGTTAATTCCAAGCTTTCCGTAGTAGTGCCCGAAATATTTATCCATCAGTTCGGCGGAAAACTCATCGCTTCCTGCAGCGACGGAAGTGTGAACGGTAAAGACATTTCCTGCTTTTGCAGCTTCAGCGGCTTCGTCAAAGGTCATATTCCCGGAGTTTCGGAGATTTCTTATTCTCTCAAGCGCCATGAAAGCAGCATGTCCTTCATTCATGTGACAGACGGTTGGAGAAATTTGCATGGCATTTAGTGCCTTTAACCCTCCGATGCCAAGCACCATCTCCTGGCAGAGCCTGGTTTCTTCAGCTCCGCCATACAGGGACTGGGTGATGATACGGTCCTGTGGAGAGTTCTGTGGTATGTTCGTATCGAGCATAAAGAGGTCTACCCTTCCGACCTGTATTTTCCATATTTGTACTTTAACATTTCGCCCGGGAAATTGAACGCTGACGTTGAGCGGCCTTTGGCTTTTCTTTCGAACAAGCTCTACAGGCATACTGTGAAAATCATTATCAATATAGTGTTCCTGCTGCCATCCATCGGTATTAAGATACTGTCTGAAATATCCTTTCTGGTACATAAGTCCGACCCCGACAAGTGGGACGCCAAGATCGGAAGCACTTTTAAGGTGGTCTCCGGCTAATACACCAAGCCCTCCGGAATAGACCGGGAGGCATTCATGCAGTCCGAATTCGGCACTGAAATACGCGATCACCGGCTTGACGTCAAGAGAGTAGACCTTGTCGAACCATCCGGGGACATTGAGATAATCATTGAGTTTTTCAGCGGCCTGGGCGAGTTGATAAAGGAATCCTTCATTTTCAGCAAGGTCCTCGAGCCTGGCCTGTGAAACTATGCCCAGCATCCTGACCGGATTATGTCCGCACTGCTCCCAGAGGTTGTTGTCGATGCGTTTGAACAGTTCGACAAATTCTCCGTTCCACGCCCAAAAGATATTATTGGCAATGACCTTTAAATCCTGCAAAGACTTCGGCAAGACAGGTAAGACTGTGAAGGTCCTGATCGTTTGCATTTTTTTGCTCTTTCCTTAAAATCAAACCAGAAACAAACTGTTTCTTCATAGATTTATACGTTTAATCGGCGAAAAAAGGCTTAATCTTAATCTAAAAAGCCCTCATAGGGATTGTATCAAAACATTAAGTTATTTACCGGTCGCTGGAGTAAGACCCTGTTTTATGATACTGTTAAAGGGGTTTTTCAAAAAAACCCGGAGGTAATTAATCTGCATTGAACGATATACGGGTATTAATTGGCGGGGGAAGTGTTTCGAGTCGCAGTTTTTATTGTTATTGCGGAGTTTTGATGCTTTCGGGAATGAGTTTTAAGTCTTATAATGGTAAATAATTAAAAGAATTAGTTGGTGTTTTTACCTAAGACAAGCAGATGGATATTTCGATAGTAATTCCCGCATATAACGAATTCCGAAAGATCGGAAGAGACATCGAAGAGGCGGCAGCGTTTTTGAAGGGAAATAATTTTACGGGCGAGATCATCGTGGTGGACGACGGCAGCGGCGACGATACGGCAGAAGCGGCAGAAAAAGCAGGTGAAAGCATTTTGCCGGAAATACGGGTGAAAGTGATACGTTACGAAGTGAATCGGGGCAAAGGCTTTGCGATTCGTTCAGGAATAAAAGAGTCGACCGGTGATTGTGTAATGTTCGCTGACAGCGGCTGCTGTGTTCCATTTCAAGATTTTCTCGAAGGTTTTAAAATGTTACAAGACCCGTCAGGCGGCACAGACATCGCTCACGGTTCTCGAAAACTGAGTGAAAGCAGGATAATCGAAAGTCAAAATCCGTATCGTCGCATATGTTCATGGCTTTTTCATCGGTTCGCAATCCTGTGGATGAAAATACCGTCGGTGCTCAGTGATACTCAGTGCGGGTTTAAAATATACCGCGGTGATATTGGGCGCAAGCTTTACGGCGAATGCATCAGCGACGGTTTTATGTTCGATATCGAGATAATTCTACGAGCCCTGAAACACGGCTACCAGATCAAGGAATTCGGCATCGAGTGGAGATGTGACCGTGACAGCCGGCTGCATCCCACCCGAAGTATGTGGGGGATACTTACCGAGCTGTTAAAGATCAAAAGGACCATGTCCCGGGAAACAAAAGATCAAACGTAAGGGGCATTGTGTGTACCGCGAGGAGTTGATATTTAATGAGTGACAAGTCGAACTTACTTCCACAAGATGCAGGCGAAGACGAGACATCGCTCAGACATATCCTGAAACTCGCCACTCCGATGATGGTAACGCTTATCTCATTTACCATCATGCAGTTCGTAGACAGGTACATGGTATCACATCTTGGAACCGAAGCACTTGCTGCGATCCTTCCGGCGGGAACGCTGAGTTTCGTCTCGGCAAGTCTTGCGCTGGGGGTCGTAGCAACAGTGAGCACGTTCGTGAGTCAGTGCCTGGGCAGAGGGGACAACAAGGACTGCTCGAAGTTCTGCTGGCAGGCGATATATCTTGGCCTGGCTTATTTTGTGGTTGCGATAGCAGTTTTGTGGCCGTCGGCATACTGGATATTCAAGGCGTTGGGGCATGAGGCTGAAGTAGTAGCGATGGAAGTGATTTATTTTCGGATCATGCTTTATGTGCATTTTTCTGCGCTTATTATCTGGTGCTGCAGTCATTTTTTCATGGGCACTCATCGTCCCCGTATCACTATGTATTCAGCGATAATCGGTCATGTGATAAATGTCATAGCGAATTACATATTGATATTCGGTCATTTCGGATTTCCTGCGATGGGGATCGCGGGAGCCGCGTGGGGGACGTTTATCGGGGTAACGGTCGAAGCGGTGATCATGCTCTGCGCCTTTGTGAACGGTGATTCACAAAGGATATATAAATCCCGGCAGTCGATGAGGGTCGATCTCGGCAAAATGGCAAGTCTTTTGAAAATCGGCTTTCCTGCGGGGATCAGCTTTATGATCAACGTGGCGTTTTTCGGTGTTATCCTTTTCGGTCTTATCGGCAGATTCGGTAAAGAAGCCCTTGCTGCAACGAGTGCTGCCCTTGCGTGTACGAATATGGCGATCATGCCGATCATCGGTTTGAAAAACGCGTTGACGGCAACGGTTGGTAAGTCGATCGGCAAGGGCAGAAAGGACATCGCGGTCAAACAGACCTATACGTGCCTTCGAGCCGGGACGATCTACGTTGTA
Organism: uncultured Phycisphaerae bacterium; assembly: GCA_965369915.1. Taxonomy (GTDB): domain Bacteria; phylum Planctomycetota; class Phycisphaerae; order Sedimentisphaerales; family Anaerohalosphaeraceae; genus CBDUSK01. Next base: position 164 of record CBDUSK010000147.1, on the reverse strand, counting down.
ACGATGGGGATCTGTTTTATCGTATTCAGAGAGCCGCTTATGAGGTTCTGGTCGGCCGATGAGACGGTAATAGCGATCGGGGTCAACGTCCTCATATTTTCGGCGGTCTTTCAGGTGTTCGACAGTATTTTCCATATTTATAACGGCGCTTTACGCGGAGCGGG
>CBDUSK010000146.1:0-4872 GCA_965369915.1 uncultured Phycisphaerae bacterium | reverse complement strand
TGAATATGGGAATCGACGGGTCGTTCCAGATGAACTTTGCCGGACCGTAGGTTGAAGTTGGGCCGACCGCCGATCCGGCATCGTCTCTTAACCAGGTAGCGTCGATCTCCAGACGCATCCAGTCGAGATTTCGCAGGTTGTCCTTAGGTCCGCGACGGGTCTGCCAGCGCTGGGAAATGCCGAAATTTACAACATCACGCATCTCAACGGTCGCATTTTCCGCCTGGTACATGATCGCTTCTAAGTGAGGTTTTACGATATGCCTGATGCCGTTGATGTCCCAGAGCCTTGACTTGACAGACTTATCTTCCTTCCAGAACATCGTTGAAAGTCTTATGCCGACTTCGCTGAACCATACCGAATCATCTTCATTGGTCGTTATCCCGTCAATCTTCTGATAGTAACCTTTCTGGTCTTCAAGCCCATAAGTACCGGCAAGAAACGGTACAACCTTTAACGTGTTCCACATAAACGGCATGTCAACTTCGTTTCTTGTCGAAGCGAAAGTATAAAACTGCTGCGGGTCACCAGGCCTTGTTGTGTCTTCTCCCAGGCGGTCTCTGAGCCGGCTTACCTGAGAATCACTGTAGAAGGTCAACTTATGGTCCCAGAACGATGCCCCTTTGAGATGAAATTCCAGGGTTGGGAGTTCTTCGGTTATTTCTCTGTGTTTCGTGATGCGGAATTTGTTCAGTATGGAAAAGGCCCAGTTTTCCTTAAGCCGTTTAAGGTGTACTACAGTTTCCTGAGCCTTGCCGGTGTCGAACTCGCTTTTGTTGAACCATTCGATAAAGTTTTTGTCCGAGGCATAGCTTACCTCGACCGTTGCCTGCCAGTCGTAAGGCAGATAGTGCCTGTGCTGAAATCTGAAACGTCCGCGGTAATCCTCGCCATGTTCGACGTTCTGCCTGCTTCTACTGAGGTCATCAGTGCCGCGGTCTTTTAGGACATAGCCAATAACCCGGCCGTAATAATCCTGCTTACGGTATTCGATATCGGCTCCTACGCCGGCGCCGCGTTTGCCAAAGTAATCAACGGCAAGTGTACTGTCTACTCCTTCGGGCTCTTTTCGTCCGAGAAGTCTCGACAGGTGCCACCTGCTCTCGATGGAAGTCCCAAATTCAGAATCCTGGCCGACTTGAATTCTTTTCAAGGGAATATCCGGGCGTTCAAGATTTGTTCTTAGTTTAGGCCATTTGAACACGGTCATTTTACCGAATTTCATCTTCATATCATACAAGGTCCCGTCGTAGCTGCTTTTATCGATTTCTTTTCCCGTGCGTGCATCGATAGCCGTGGTATCAGTAAGGACCATCTTTGCGGCCGTGCTGGAGACCTGGGGCAGGTAGAACTCGCTGGTTGTCAGGGTGATCTCTTCGGCCCGGAAGACGTTTTCGGAGACCTGCCGGAGCTTTTCGGCACGCATGTAAATCGGCAGACCGCGTTTTATATCGAAGTTCCGCATCACGGCTTTTACCATCAGTGCCTGCCGCTTGCGGAAATCATAATAACCCTCTTCTGCACGGATAGTACGCGGACCTTCGGTAATGACAATATTTCCGCTAAGATAGATCGCTTCTATCGAACCGCTGGCAAAGACCCCTCCCGAACGGGTTTTGTCTTCGACCCGGAACTGTTCGCTGCCATAAAAGATGACCGCGTTGTCCGCCTGAAGCTCCATCATATTGCCTCTTTCATCACGTTTTTGCCAGAGATAAAATCGCCCTATTACTGTAACGATATTGGATCCGTCTTCGGCGGTGGTCCTGGTGATTTCCGGACGAATCCCCCATACTCCGGACAGATTAACCGGATACTCGTATTTCAGGGCTTCTTCGACAGGGGCTTTGGGCTCCGGTTTGGTTTCAGGTTGTGGCTCCGGCAGCCTGGGCTGTTTCGGCTTGAAGACATCGGTGATGCGCCATTTCTTTTTAGTTTTTGCCGGTTCCGTCGGTTCGGCTTGTTTTGCCGGCTGCATCGGTTTCACCGGTTCGGCCGGGCGCTTGATCTCTTCAATCGCAGGTACCATAGCCTCGGGAACGATGATAGGTTCATGGCGGACAGGCTTTATCGAAGCTAAGGCGTTTTGATAGAGCCGGTTGTCCTGGAGTTCGACATCCCCGGCGGTAGACTGAATTTGGGCAGTAGCAAAGACTTCGCCGCTTACAAGAAACCGCACGACCAGGGTTTGGCCCTGATCGATAACGGTCTGGTTAAGATCGGTCGTACGTGCGGCTTTTCCCTGTTTTACGGTGACATTACCCTGCAGATACACCTGGCAGTTATAATCGAGGTTGACCTGTCCCCGATACTTCGATCTGAGACTCTGGAGCCAGACAACGGCACCGTTACCTGAGAGCTGATTATCCCCGATGGACATTGAAAATCCGTCATCAAAGATAAGAAGATGCCGGCCCGGGTCAAGAATATCACTTTTGCAGATGGTCATGCGGTTTGCGGCCAGATGAAGGTCCTGCCCGGCAAAAAAATCTTCCCTGCCGGTCTGAGCCAAACCAACTTGAGCCAACAAACAGACAAGAGCCGCAAAAACCACGGCTAAAAGTCCTTTTTGTAAAGTTCTATTAAATATAAGCATCAGCTACAAAATCCCTGTAATCCCTTCAATCCCTTATCCTGTCACAGGTATTTGCAGCGATTATAGCTGTCCTTCAGACTAAATCCAGATAAAAACACGACAAATGTTTGGATGTTCCCAGATAATCTCCGTTCCAACAGCAGGAATACAGCCCGGCAAAATCCCCCATTAAGACTTTTTACAGCCTTTTTGATATTTTCACACCACTCATTGCCAATTGAGAGGTTTTTTCTTTAACGCAAGTAAACCGGCTCCTGCATAAGCTTATTGACTGCTGGCAAGGCCAAGATTAATGGCTTTTTTCAGCAGGTCAACGGCATTTCTGGTACCGAGTTTCCGCATAAGTCTGTGCCGGTGGTTCTCAATCGTCCTAACCGACCGATCCAGTTTCAAAGCGATCTCTTTATTTGTCATACCCTGCCCGACAAGTCTTAGTATCAGGATCTCTTTTTTTGTAAGGATCTTTATGTCCACTTCTGGTTTCGGTTGTTCGAGACTTCTTTCAAGCACCGCCTTGACTATGGGCAGGAAAGTCTTTTCGTCAAGCGGTTTTTCGATGAAATCATCGGCCCCGGCTTTAACAGCTTTTACGGCCATTGGGATATCGCCATAACCTGTAACCAGAACAACACTTAACTTCGGACGAAAGGCCTTTGCCTGAGCCAGCAGTTCCAGCCCATCCATCACGGGCATGCTGACATCAGCTATCAGCAGGTCACAATCTACCCGTTTCAACTCCCTAAGGCAGTTTTTACCGTTTCCAAAGCACTCGATACGGCAGTCATCAAGCTGTTCAAGGGTCTGCTTGACAGCCTTTTGGACTTGGGATTCATCGTCGACAAAAAATATAATTTTTGTTTTTGTTGATTCCATAATACCTTCCTATTCAATCTGTTAAATTACTTGAATACCTCTTTAGTTCACATTAAACAAATTCTTACAGTAAACCACGACTCAAAAACTACTCAGGCTCGAAAGCCTGACATTTCTGGAATTATACCATATCAACTTTTCACTGGCAAGATAATATAAAAAGTTATTCCGTGCCCGGGCCGATTTTCAAAACGAAGCGAACCGTCGTATCTTTTCACTATTCTTTCGAGGATACATAACCCCAGGCCGGTTCCGACTTCACCGGGTTTGGTAGTAAAGAACGGCTCGAAAATTCTGTCCTCATTTTCCGGATCGACACCACCGCAGGTATCGGCAAATTCCAGAAGTATCTGTCCACTTGCCGAAGAAAGGCTGATCTTCAGTTTTCTTGCTTTCTTCGCATCGGCGGCCTGGATCGCATTCTGGATAACTACGAAGAATATCTGCTCGAATTCCGTGATGTTGCCGCGAATGAACATCGGGCTTTTGTCAATTTTGAGCGACATAGTAAGCTTAGCCTGTTTTGCGGTTTTTTTCAGTACCGAAACTATGGCAAGTGCCGTCTTGGCAAGGTCGACTTTGCGGACATCGATCGGGGAGGACTTTATAGCAAATTTACGGAAGCGGTCAACCGTGGTTACAGTTCTGGATACCTCACCAAGACAGTCATTTAAATTTTCAACGATTTTGCTTATATCAGGTTTTTTCCGACCGAGGGCCCTGCAGGACTGCTGCAGGAGAAGTTGTATGACCGTTAAAGGCTGATTAAGTTCATGGGCAATAGTGGCGCTTATGGTACCAAGCGAAGCGAGCTGCTCGGCACGGAACATCTTGTGATGATAATTCTCGAGTTCCTGCTGGGTCTTATGTCGCATGATGGTATTTACGAATATTTCAGCGATTATTCTCAGCAGTGTGATGCTTTTTTCACCCCAGGCCTTTTCGGTGCGCACGGAATCAAACCCGACAAAACCGATAAGACGCTCATCATATACCATCGGCACTGCTATAAGAGACCTGATGGATTCGGCCTGAAATATTTTCTTCTCTCCGGATGCCTCAGGAGGAAGATTCTCGACGCTCGGAACCTGAATGACTTCCAACTTTCTTAGTTCGTCCATCCACCATGGAACCGAATCGAATGAGACATGCTGAAGATCATTTATATGAGATCCTATTCCATCTGCGCACCACTCATGCGTATTGGTCAGTTCACTGGTATCTTCGGAGACGTGAAAAACATATGTCCGGTCAACCCCAGCGAATTGGCCTAAGACCTTAAGGGCTTGATCTATGCCGTGGTCGGTCCGGTCCGCGGGAAGATTGATAAACCTTGTCGATATCTCTGTTACAAGGTTCTCAAAATCTCTCTGATACTGGATCGCTTTCTCCGCTTCTTTGCG
>CBDUSK010000145.1:0-4883 GCA_965369915.1 uncultured Phycisphaerae bacterium | reverse complement strand
CTTTACCTTTTCTTTGTCGCACTGGCTGTGGTCGAACTGCCATGTGTTATTCTAATAAAACTTCTGAGGGGATTGGGGCTTGGTGGTTCTGCCGTTCAGCGTGCTATAACGCTCGCCGGGTTGTTCGCTTTTCCGATGGCGATCCTTATTCTGGCGGTCGGACGCGAATTATGGATGGTCCTGTGGCCGAATAATATTATCAAGCCGATCGTTAAGGCGTTCTTTCCCTATTTTTTGACAGCCGGGCTCGTAATACTCGCAGCCGCTTTGCAATTAATGACCGTTGAATATGTTCATTTGCAGGATAAAAATATTTTTGTTGTAGGGCTTCATCTGGCCGCGAACATCGGCGTCGTTTTCTTAACCGTTTTCGCCATGAGAACAGTAGGTCTTTTCGGCAGGCATTACAACTGTTACTTACCAGACTGACCGTTCACAACGGGATATACGATCAGTCCGGTGATCCTTGCGAGGCCTGGTCCACAGGCAAAGAAACAGGAATATCAAGGTAAAAAGTCGAACCTCCGCCTGGTTTGCTTTCAAGTGAAATAGAACCCGCTAATAGAACCGTAAGTTCCTTGCAGATCGCCAACCCAAGCCCCGTCCCCGCACCCTGACGGGTAATAGAACCGTCGAGTTGACGAAACTTCTCAAAAATCGTTTTCTGGTCCTCTTCCGGGATGCCGGGGCCCGTGTCAGAAACCGCGATGCGGATATTCTTTTCGTCAAGCATTTTTACAGCAATTTTAATTCTGCCTTTTTCAGGTGTGAATTTCGTCGCATTACTCAGAAGGTTGTAAAGTATCTGCTGAACCTTGCCCGCGTCGGTCTGTATCAGAGATATATTTTTATGAATCGAAAGCGTAACTTTTATTCCTTTTTCTTCGGTCAACGGCGAAAAGAACGCCACCAGCCCCTCACAAAGGTGTTTGATATTGGTCCTTTCAACGTGTAATTCGATCTTTCCGGCTTCTGCCTTGGCCAAATCCAGCAGATCATTGATCATGTTGAGCAAAGACCTCCCGCTGGTTACGATGTTTTCGGCATACCGTCTGGATTTTTCGGTATTCTCCGAAGGTTTTTCCCTGAGAAGCTGTGCAAATCCGAGAATGGCGTTAAGCGGGGTTCTGAATTCATGTGACATGTTCGCAAGAAATTCACTTTTAAGCTTATTTGCCTTGAACAGTTCGATGTTCCTGTCAGACAACTGCGCAATTTTAGAATCGAGCTGGATATTAGCCTGCCGGAGTTTCTCCTGCGATTCCTGCAGCCCGTCCAACATATTATTGAACGCATCTGAGAGTTTTTCATATTCATCGTTGCTTTTTATAGCACTTCTTGCGTCGAGATTTCCTTCGGTAATGTTATTGACAAGTGCCCGAAGCTGCCTGATAGGGCTTAAGATTATCCGCTGAGCGATCGAGTAAAAAGCGATCATGGCTCCGGTAGCGGCAAGCAGCCAGCCGACGGTGATACATATCCGATTCATGAGAACAGTCTTGGCGATCTCCCGTGCGGGAGTCTGAATAACAAGGGCACCGATGATCTGGTTTTTGTTGAAAGCCCCAGCCGAACCCTGCGAATTATGGCAGCTTATACACGAATCCGCAGCATGAACGATCTGAATATAGTTATTTTTAGAGACCCCTGCAGTCTTATCAACCCAGGACAAGTCATACCTGCGTTCATCTTCCCTGAGACGCTCGATCTCTTCTGTCTGTCTGTCTGATAAATCAGCTTCCTCGACCTTGTCATTGGTTTCCAGCCGAATCCATCTGACCGCCCGGTTTTGAGAAGTGCGTACCACACCGCTTTCTTCCAGCCTCGGAAGGCCTTTTTCGGTATCTTTATTTACCTGCAGATGTCTTTCGAAAACGGTATCAGCAACCGCTCGGCCGGCGTCGAGGGCGATCTTTTCGGTAAGCTTGCCCATCCAGAAATATGGTATCAAAAGCGCCAGGGTAAGACTGAAAAGTACCGCGGAGCCGAACTGAAGTCTGCATTTTTCGGCAAGAGAAAGGGGCTTGAGCCTTGCCATGCGAAGAAACTTATCGATATATACTCGCAGTTGAGTCAACATAAAAAAACCTTTTCTTACCGACTTCGCGGCGGCGGATCCTCAGAAATCATTCCTGTGATTCTATCTGATGCGAATGTTTCTGTGTCCGAAGGTTAAGTTCATCGAGTTGCGCCTGGTCGATCTGGCTGGGAGCATCCGTAAGCAGGCACTGCCCTCGCTGGGTTTTTGGGAATGCGATAACATCGCGTATGTTGTCCGTGTCGGTTAAGAGCATTATAAGTCTGTCGAGCCCGAAAGCGATCCCGCCATGCGGGGGCGCCCCGTATTCGAGGGCCTTGAGAAAAAAGCCGAAGCGGTCCGCAGCCTGGGCTTTTGAAATATTTAACAGCTCAAAAACCTTAGCCTGGGTCTTCGGATCATGAATACGAATGCTTCCGCCGCCAACTTCAGAACCATTGACCACCAGATCATACGCCTGGGAATTGATATTTGCCGGGTCCGTTTCGAGTTTTCCGACATCTTGGTGTGTTGGAGCCGTGAACGGATGGTGAAGTGAATCGTACCTGTTTGCATCGGCGTTCCATTCGAAAAGCGGAAAATCAACGATCCAGACAAACTCAAAGCTGTTTTCTTCGCAAAGGGCGAGTTCTTTTCCGAGCCTTACCCGCAGCGGAGCTAACGCCTTGTTGACGGTTTCGGCTTTGTCCGCGATCAACAGCAAAAGATCACCTTGGCCGGCACCAAAGCACTGAATGATCTGTTGATGTTGGTCCGGGGTAAAGAACTTCGCAATGCTGCTTTTGAGCATTAGGCCATCTTGCGATTCGGATTTTTCCACCTTAAACCAGGCAAGCCCCTTAGCTCCATAGTCTGCGACAAACGCGGTCAGAGTTTTTTCAATATCGCTTCTGGACAATTTACCCCCCCCCGGCGCACAAAGACCTTTTACTATTCCGCCCTTTTCAATGGTCGAAGTAAAGACCTTGAACGTGCTTTGCCTGGCGATATCGGTAATATTTTTCAGTTTCATGTCGAATCGCAGGTCGGGCCGATCGATACCATAATCGTCCATCGCCTCGGCGAAGCTCATTCTTCTGATCGGCAGCGAGACATCGACATCAAGAACTTCCTTGAAAACCCCGGCGATGAGCCTTTCATTTACGCCGATGACATCATCACTGTCGACAAAGCTCATTTCAACATCGATCTGTGTAAACTCAGCCTGTCTGTCGGCCCGAGGATCCTCGTCGCGGAAACAGCGGACGATCTGGAAATATTTTTCCACCCCGGCTACCATAAGAATCTGCTTGAAAAGCTGAGGCGACTGGGGCAAAGCATAAAAAGAGCCTTTGTAAAGTCTGCTTGGAACGAGGAAATCTCGTGCGCCTTCCGGAGTGCTTTTTCCGAGTATCGGCGTCTCGATCTCCCAGAAACCGTTTTCATCAAAAAAGTCACGCACGATCTTCGCGACCTTATGCCTGACGCGGAGCTTATCCTGCATAGAAGGTCTTCGCAGGTCGATATACCTGTTAGTGAGCCTGATCTCTTCATTGACGCTTTCTGCCGAGTCAATTTCAAAGGGCGGAGTCTTTGCGGTATTGAGGATTTTCAGTTCGTCGACAATTATTTCAATTTGACCCGTATCCAGTTTGGGATTTTCCAGCCCCTTCCCTCTCGGCCGGACCTTGCCGCCGGCAGCTATGACCCATTCGGTACGAAGTGTTCTTGCGGTTTTATGGACATTGGGGTGAGCCTTGGGGTCGAAGACGAGCTGGACAAGACCTTCCCTGTCCCGAAGGTCAATGAATACAAGATTGCCGTGATCACGATAGGAGTGCACCCAGCCGGCAACAGTAACTTCTGTGCCGACATCATTTATCCTGAGTTCGTTACAATTATGAGTCCTCTTGAACATTTACGGGTCCCTTATGAACTGTTCCAAAGCCGCTTTACGAAACGGCCGAAACCATATTTTACAATAAATTTCTATAATCTGATTTGGTTAAGATAGCCGAAACCGGCCTTTAAGTCAATAAATATAATATCAAAGGACCGAAGGGACGGGAATGAGTAAAAAAAAGCGCAATCTTCAAAACACGCCTTGAAAAAGTTAACGACTATTAACATTCAGATAAGCGGGTCCAATTCGGCGGTGATATCCTTTTTTGTGGTCAGGCCGACCCATTTTTTCTCGATCTGTCCGTTATTGAACAAGATAATAGTGGGAATCGCATTGATAGCATATTCAACCGCAGCTTCACGATGTTCATCGGTATTGACCTTGCAGACTTTGGCTTTTTCAGTATATTCGTTCGCAATTTCTTCGATAATCGGGGTGATCATTTTGCACGGCCCGCACCAGGGAGCCCAAAAATCCACTAATACCGGCACTTCGGAAGTGTTCACGGTCTCATCAAAAGTGGCGTCCGTTAGTTCGATCAAATTACCAGCCATTTTAAAATCCTTTCGTAATATGTTCAGAAAAACATGATTTTCTGATAACACCACCCAAACAGGATTGTAAATAGCAATTATTATTGTGTCAAACACAATTTAGTATCAAATCCGCCCTTAATGAAATTTCGGGATAATAAGGCTATAATTGCCGAATTACCGGGATTTCTATCGACCGAAAAGAGGAACCCGTTTCGGGGGGAAAAACTCGGTTTGAAAAAATATTAATCTTGAGAAGTGTTATTCGAGTCAGAGGCAGAATTATGGTCAGGAGAAAGTATGGAAGGCCGGTCCTTGGCCGGCAGTTCCTGAACAGGGATCGGCGGCTTGCGGTCCGGGGGCGATCCTGACTCTTGGGAGTCATGACCTGAAACAATTGTTCTTTGCACCGCCTGCTCGGCAGGTTCAT
>CBDUSK010000144.1:0-4942 GCA_965369915.1 uncultured Phycisphaerae bacterium | reverse complement strand
AACAGCGGTGTATACATCCAGCGACGCTACGAAGTGCAGATACTTGATTCTTATGGGCTTAAACCCGGCAATAATGACTGTGGTGCGATATATAAGATCAAGGCCCCGGACAGCAATGCCTGTAAAAAACCCGGCCAGTGGCAAAGTTATGATATTACTTTCCACGCACCGCGATTTGAAAAGAAGGGTAAAGATTTTAAGAAGATAAAAAATGCGCGAATTACCGTACTGCATAACGGTGTTAAGATTCATAATGATGTTGAGATCCCCAAAAAAACCGGTGGCGGCCGACCGGAAGGCCCGAAGCCCGGACCGATTCTTTTGCAGGACCATGGTAATAAAGTAAAATTTAGAAATATCCGGATCGTTCCTCTTAATTAACTTAACAAAAACAGGAGTAAAAAAATGAAGACAACAATTTTATTAATAGTTACTGTATTTTCTGTCATTTTTTCCGGTTGCGCGGACTTACAGACAACCGGACCTGGATCAAGCAGTGAATGGACTTCTATTTTCAACGGCAAAGACCTTACCGGCTGGGTCCAGCGCGGAGGAAAAGCAAACTACAAGGCGGACAAGGGAACGATCTTAGGTGCTACGGTCCTGAAAACGCCGAACAGTTTTCTCTGCACCGAAAGAACTTATGCAAATTTTATCCTCGAGATGGATTTCAAGGTCGATTCGAAGTTGAATTCCGGCGTACAGATCCGCAGCTTAAGCTACCCGGAATATAAAAACGGCAGGGTACACGGATACCAGGTAGAGATCGACCCTTCCGATCGAGCCTGGTCGGGCGGCATTTATGATGAAGGACGCAGGGGTTGGCTCAACAACCTGAAAAATAACCCGGCTGCACGAAAGGCCTTTAAAAAAGGACAGTGGAACCATTTTCGCATTGAAGCTATTGGTTCACACTTAAAGACATGGATCAACGGGACCCCAGCCGCAGACCTGGAAGATTCGATGACACCTGCCGGCTTTATCGGCCTTCAGGTACACTCCACTAAGATAAAGGATCCCTTGCGCGTACGATGGAAAAACATCCGCATTAAGGAGCTGGACTGAAAATTCATCGTAATTTAAGGCACCGGCACTTTTAGTGCTTGACAACCGTGGATTGATTGTGTAATATTGACCCTTTAATATTGAAAAAAATTACAATAGGTCCTCGGGTTAATAATGAGAGGTCAAAATATGGCCAGGAACAATATTTCAGGAATGAAAATTTTTGTCGTGATGTTATCAGTGGTTGCAATAAGTATTTGCGGCTGTAAAAAATCCTCTCCCTCCGAAACTCCTGCTGACCCGGTTCCAGCCAGCCAAATCCCTACGCCGGAGCCTGTTACTCCACCAAAACCGCAGGGACCTTCACTGCCCGAAGCAGTTGTCGATACTGTTGGAGATGTAGTTACGGGAGTTCAGGATGTCGCTGTCGAAATTGTAAAGACTGTGACCGGACAGGTCCAGCCGAAAGCAAAACTCGTTCCGATACCAATAGAGCTGCCCAGGCCTATGTTTGTCGGTACTCCACAGAATATCAGGGTCCCGAACCTTGAAAAGCCCCTCGGCAAACCTCGCCCGGCCTTCCTGGCGCCTGAGGGTACGATTAATGCAGCTGCCGGAAAAACCGTCGCAAGTACTGACGATGAGCCGATCATCGGCGAGTTGGAAATGGTTACCGATTCGGACAAAGCCGCTTCTGACGGAAGCTATGTCGAATTAGGACCTTTCCTCCAGAGTATTACTATAGATCTTGCTGCGGAATATGAAATATATGCGGTGCTGTTCTGGCATTTTCACAAGCAGCCTCGGGTTTACTATGATGTCGTCGTCCAGGTCGCTGACGACCCTGACTTTATCACTAACGTCCGAACCATCTACAATAATGACCTTGACAACTCTTCCGGTTTAGGGCTGGGCAAAGACATGCATTATGTCGAAACTGCCGAAGGCAGGCTCGTCGATGCCAAAGGCGTAAAGGGTCGTTTTATCCGGCTCTATAGCAACGGTAATACCGCCAACGAGCTGAACCACTACATCGAAGTGGAAGTCTTCGGAAAACCCGCAAAGTGAAATGACAAAAAAGTATTGCATTCTTATTCTGGTCGTCGCGGCTGTGACGGTCGGCCTGCGTCTTCCGCTTCTTACTCTGCGCCCTATGCACACCGATGAAGCAGTACATGCAGAAAAGTTTGCTGAGCTTCTTGCCAAGGGCATCTATCAATACGACAGCGAAGAATATCATGGACCTACCCTTAATTACTTCACGCTGATCCCCGCCCGCCTTATTTCTGCCCGCCTAATTACGGACATCGACGAGTTTACCCTGCGTATCGTCCCCGTTTTCTTTGGTGTGTTACTCGTCTTAATGACTTTTCTTTTGGCAGGGGGGTTGGGTTGGTCTGTTGTAATTGTAGCGGCGGTATTAACCGCCGTCTCCCCCGCGTTTGTCTTTTACAGCCGATACTACATACAGGAAATGCTTCTCGTCTGTTTCACCTTCGGCCTCATCGTTTGCGGTTACCGTTATACAAAAAACCGTAAGATCACATGGATTGTTGCCGCGGGAATTTTTGCGGGCCTGATGCACGCAACCAAGGAAACATGCGTAATAGCATTTGCTTCGATGTTCCTCGCGGCTTTGTTTGTTTTTATGACCGATCACGGAAAGAATACTTTCCAAGCTGTTCGCAAAACCGTTAAACTGCCCCATCTGTTTGCAGGTTTCACCGCTGCCGCTATAGTTTCGATGATGTTCTATTCGGCCTTCTTCACGGACCCTGCCGGAATACTTGATTCGGTCCGGACCTACGCAACCTATCTCGACCGGGCCGCTCAGAACCAGCTTCACGATCATCCGTGGTATTACTATCTTGACATCCTGACATATTTTGAAGGTTTTGAAAAACTCACATGGAACGAGGATTTTGTCGTCGTCTTCGCACTTCTCGGCTTTGTCTTTGCCGTGACCGGAAAGTTTACCTCGCCGATAAACTCCGGACTCATCAGGTTCATCGCCTTCTATACACTTATCATGACCCTGATATATTCTGCGATCCCTTACAAAACGCCGTGGTGCCTGCTTGGTTTTCTCCACGGCATGATTCTGCTCGCCGCTGCCGGAGTCGGCGCTTTCTTCAGGTTTATGCATTATCGTCTCAGCAGGATCATTGCGATAATACTCGTAGTTGTTTTCGGGTTACTCTCCCCTGTCTTCCAGACCTACCTGGGTAATTTCAGGTTTTATGCCGACCCGTCCAATCCTTATGTGTACGCTCATACTACCAGCGACATTTTCCGAATGGTCCGCAGCATCGAAGAGGTCTCAAAGACTCATCCTGACGGTAAAAATATGTACATTCAGGTCATCTGTTCCGGCAGCGACTACTGGCCTTTACCATGGTACCTGCGCTTCTTTCCGAACATCCGTTGGCAAAACCGTGTTGACGACAGCATGCCCATTGCACAGGTTATCATCGTTTCGCCCGGCCTTGAGAACGACCTTTCCCGAAAACTCTACGAAGTACCGCCGCCCGGACAGAAAAATCTTTACGTGCCTTTATTCGAGAGCTTTATGGAATTGCGTCCACATGTCGAGTTGAGATGTTTTGTTGCAAAGGACCTCTGGGACAAATATCAGGCTAAGAAAAAATGACCCGGAACCCTCAAAACTTTGAAATTTCAATTCCGCAGCCCGGTTCGATTATAGGGGCTCACCGTTTCTGCCATGATGCGATGGCCACCGTCTTTGAGATCATTATCTGTTATGATGATCCCGAGTATGCCCGGCAGGCCGCATATGCCGCTTTCGATGAACTTGACCGCATCGAACAGCAGTTAAGCCGCTTCGTTGAAAACAGCGACATCTCACGGATCGGCGATCTTGCACCAAATGAGCTTGCCATACTTGGCCCCGAAGCTTTCCAATGCCTGCAGCTTTCTCTGAATATGTACGCACAGACAAAGGGCGCATTTGATGTTTCTCTCGGAGCGTTATACGACTGTTGGCTCGACGGTGATAAAAACCTGCGCACTCCTTCGCAGCAGGACCTTGACTTCGCCCGGCAGCACACCGGCTCGGATCATATAACCACCGACCAGTTCGCCCATACCGTAAAAGTTGACATTGCCCCGCTCTTGATCGATCTTGGAGCCATCGGCAAGGGCTACGCCGTTGACCGAACCGCTGCGCTGCTGTCGGAGTGGGGCATCGATACCGCTTTTATCCACGGCGGCTGCAGTTCGGTACTTGCAGTTGGCGCTCCGGACGGAACAAATGGCTGGCCCGTTACATTAAGCCATCCGAATGACCGCCGCATAACTCTGGCACGAATTGAATTATCTGACCGGGCACTCGGTAGTTCAGGTTTGCAAGAGGGCTGCCACATAATAGACCCCCGCACCGCAAAGCCGGTTGATGCTAAACTTGCGGCCTGGTCCTGTGCCCACGATGCTGCAGCTGCCGATGCGCTTTCCACTGCATTTATGGTTATGAGCACTCAGCAGGTTGACCAATATTGCCGTGAACATCCGGATATAATGGCCATGGTCATACCGCAAAATGAAAAAGCCGGCGTTCGAAATGAAAATATTCTACGCTTCGGCCCATGGGAAATGTTCGAACACTCCGAATAACACTATTCGATTATCGTCTCTATCCCCGCCCGCACATCGGGTGGTTCGTGCTTGAAAAGGTCTATCTTCATCCAGTGATTGCTCCTGAATCGCCACCGCATCGCAAGCATCACCATGAAAATATTGGCTACGGCGCCTGTCCATGGACCCAGTGCCCCCAGCTCCGGGAAAAACCTGGCCATGCAGAAGCCGCCGACCCCTAATATCACCGCTGCACCGGTCGCCGATACCACCGAAGGCCACATCGTATCTCCCGCTCCGCGTAAAGCGCCGTTATAAATATGGAAAATACTGTCGAACACCTGAA
>CBDUSK010000143.1:0-4946 GCA_965369915.1 uncultured Phycisphaerae bacterium | reverse complement strand
GTGATAGGCGTTTCCCTGTTTCGGCCCTTATAGCTGGCGGTGAAGTCTTCATTGATCGTTAATGTGCGGGTACGTGTACCTCGTGACGATTCACTGGTCAGTTCCCACGTGCCGACGATCCCTGACCTTTTACCCCCGGCAGAAGCCAGATCCTCAGAACAGCCAAGAGAGCCCAGCATTACAGCGGAAACAAGCATAAAAAGTGTGATTTTTACAATGTGTCTTTTGTTCATGAGGATTTTCCTTTCCTTAAATACTAAATTGATTGAAAGAGTTTGAATGTCAAGTTTTCAACCTGACTCCGATTATTTATTAACACGGAAAATCCTGAAAATCAAGGAAATTTATGAACAATTATCCCGTCAGCGGTGCTAAATTAACCTTGCGGGTATGGTGAGCTTTGCTTACAATCCTCCGGTGTCGCAAAGTCTTTGGTTTTAAGGTCTTAAGTTCAGGCGGGAATGCAGATACTAAGGATCGAGTTGTATTATGGAAAGTAAATGGTCAACAGAACAGATCATGGATATTGCGTGGAGTTATCGGCAGGGGTGTGTGCTGTTCGCCGCGGCTGAGCTGGATATCTTCAGCGTACTGAATAAAAAGTCGATGACAGCCGAATCGTTGACCGCCGAGCTTGAAACGGACCACAGGGCAACGGTTATCCTTCTGGATGCACTCGCAGCGATAAAGCTTCTGGACAAGAGCGATAATAAATACAGCGTACCTGCCCCCATTGCCGAACTGCTGACAGAGCAGGGCCCAAACAGTGTTCTTGCGATGGTTCGGCTTCAGGGAAACTCTCTTCGCCACTGGACCCAGCTTTCCAGGGTGACCAGGTCGGGAGCACCTGCCGAGCGAAAGCCGAGTATCCGCGGTGCCGCAGCGGACCAGGCGGCCTTTATCGAGGCGATGGACAACTTTTCCGCCCCGGCCGCGGCGAAAGTGGTAGCCCAGGCCCAGCCGCTCAAGTTCGATCATTTGCTTGACGTAGGGGGCGCTTCCGGCACATGGACGCTTGCGTTCCTTCAGGCCGTACCTGATGCCGAAGCGACTTTGTTCGACCTGCCGGAAGTTATCCCGATGGCAAAGAAACGCATCGCCAAAGCCGGTATGACGGACCGGGTCAGTTTTGCCCCGGGTGATTTTTATATCGATGACTTGCCGACCGGAGCTGATTTCGTCTGGCTCGGGGCAATTGCTCACCAGAACTCGCGGAAGCAGAACCAGATGCTGTTCGCGAAGATACATACCGCGCTTCGGGCCGATGGGGTTGTCGTGCTGCGTGACGTGGTAATGGACGAATCGCGCACAGAGCCGCAAGCAGGGGCATTGTTCGCGGTCAATATGCTCGTTGCCACAGAAGCGGGCAGCACCTATACTTTCCAGGAGTACCGTTCAGATCTTCTCGGCGCCGGTTTCACGGAGGTAACTCTCCTATACCAGGATGAGTTCATGAATTCCCTGATCCGTGCCGAGAAACGCGGCTGAGCTGTTCAAACGGTGTAATGCGTGATTAAAACAATTCAATACCGTGAAAGCAAAGGGTGTCGACAAAGGCCTTCCGGATAAACTATTGCGAAAATGGAGGAACTATTATTTGAAAACGGTTTTTCTTGAAATTAGATCGTAAGCAGTCTAAACTTTGGGTAATCAGTGTATGATGCGGTAATCGAGCAAAAGGAGATAAAAGATGGATGAATCTCATAAATCGATAACAGATGTTTTTGGCACTAACGTATTTAACGAAATCGTAATGCGTGAGCGTTTGCCCAAGACTGTGTATAAGGCCTTTAAAGATTGTCTTGATGCTTCTCGGCCGCTGGATGCTGATGTTGCGAACGTAATAGCAAATGCCATGAAGGACTGGGCGATCGAGAAAGGTGCGACCCACTACTGTCACTGGTTCCAGCCGATGACGGGCTCGACCGCCGAGAAACACGATTCGTTTATCTCGCCCACAACAGAAGGCGCTACAATTATGGAATTCGGCGGCAAGGAGCTGACCCAGGGTGAACCCGATGCATCGTCATTTCCCTCAGGGGGCCTAAGGGTGACATTTGAAGCGAGAGGTTACACGGCGTGGGATTGTACTTCACCGGTCTTCATTAAGGAAAATGGTTCTAATATCGCTTTGTATATTCCGAGTGCTTTCTGTTCCTATACCGGAGAAGCACTGGATAAAAAGACCCCTCTGCTTCGTTCGATGGATGCCCTGGACACCCAAGGTATCCGTGTTCTCAGGGCTCTTGGAAATACATCTTCAAGGCATGTAACCGCGACACTTGGACCCGAGCAGGAATATTTCCTTATTGACCGTTCCTTCTATGAGAAGCGTTTTGACTTGGTGTTAACAGGTAGAACTCTGTTCGGGGCCCCGTCCCCGCGAGGACAGGAGATGGACGATCATTATTTTGGGACTTTACATGAGCGCGTGGCTTCCTTTATGAATGAAGTTAACCACGAGTTATGGAAACTCGGTGTTTCAGCAAAAACCCAGCATAATGAGGTTTCCCCGGCACAATATGAAATAGCACCTGTTTTTGCAACGGTGAATGTCGGAACAGATCACAACCAGTTGACGATGGAAACCCTGCAGAAAGTGGCATTGCGACATAATTTTGTTTGCCTTCTGCATGAAAAACCTTTTGCGGGTGTGAACGGTTCCGGCAAGCACGTTAACTGGAGCATTGCAACGAACGATGGGATCAACTTACTCGATCCCGGCAATACCCCGCATGATAATATGGTTTTTCTGGTGATGCTCTGTGCGGTGATCCGCGCAGTAGACAAATATGCCAAACTGTTACGTGCCAGCGTGGCCAATGCAGGCAATGAACATCGTCTCGGTGCCAACGAAGCACCTCCGGCGATCGTTTCGATCTTTCTTGGTGACCGGTTGACCGATATCATCAGGCAGCTTGATGAAGGAGATGCAAAGTCATCCAAAAAAGGCGGAGAGCTAAAGTTGGGTATCTCGACTCTGCCGCCTTTACCGAAGGATTGCACGGACCGCAACCGAACTTCTCCATTCGCATTTACCGGCAATAAGTTTGAGTTCCGTATGGTCGGGTCGACTCAGTCCACTTCCGGCCCATGCTTCGTACTTAACACAATTGTAGCTGAAATACTTTCGGAGATCGCCGATGAACTGGAGAACGCTGAAGATGTTAATGTGTGTACACTTAAGCTGCTCCGCAGGATCGTCAGGGATCACAAGCGAATTGTGTTCAACGGTGATAACTATTCAGACGAATGGCTCGTAGAGGCCGAGAAGCGAGGTTTGTCGAACATAGGTTCGACCGTTGAATCACTTTGCACTATTATGGACGAAGAAAATGTGAAAGTGTTTGAAAAACACGGCGTTCTTAGTAAGACCGAGTTACATGCGCGTCAGGAAGTTTTGCTTGAGGCCTACAGTATGATGATCAACGTCGAAGCAAAAACAATGCTGAATATGGCCAAGCGTCAGATCCTGCCGGGGTCATCAAGATATTCCTGTCGTTTAGGCAATGCTGTTAGTGCAGTAGATGCTGCCGGGGTTAATTCGAACACACAAAAGAGTATGCTCCAAAAGGTCTGTGATCTGATCGGTGAGTTAAATAAGGGAATAGAATCTCTCGAAGAAGCGGTTGAAAAAGCTTCGGGTATTGGTGATGTTGCAGAACAGGCCCAGTTCTACCGAGATAGGGTTTTTTCAGCCATGGAGACGGTCAGGGAATCTGCTGATGAGTTGGAAAAGATCGTCGATGCCGACCTTTGGGCACTGCCGAGTTATGCAGAAATGCTGTTTATAAAGTAAAAGGATTTTGCTGATCTTTTGCCTTTTATGGTCATTTTTAGAAATGAACTCATTATAAGAAGGCCTTATTAGCTGTAAGTTAGTATATAATATTGCTTTATTGTATTAATTATTGTAATATACACAAAGTAGATCAGCCTTTGGGTGGGGGTGCGGACTCTCGTTTGTTTTACTTTTATTGGTTTTATATGACTTAATAGAAAAAGCAGACCGAGCGCAAGTGCTTGAAGGATTTTCGGAGTATACGAGGGTATATTTCCATGTTAGAATACTCGGGAGTATTTTCTGACAACTGATTTTGAGAATATAAAAAAAGGTATTAAGCAATGAGTCAAAAGCCTTTAAAAATATATATTTTCTGCTGTACGAACAGCATCGACCTTGAAGAGTTGACCGCCTATTGCCATGAAGCCGGCCAGGACCATCTAACACTCGTGGGTCTTCCCTGTTCGGGCAAGATCGATGTTCCATACCTTATTAAAGCTTTTGAAACCGGTGCAGACGGTGCGGTGATAGTTACCTGTAAGGTCGAAGAGTGTACATATTTGGAAGGTAATCTGCGAGCGGTTAAGCGTGCCGAAGCGGTTGATAAGCTTCTTGAGGAGATCGGATACGGTTCAGGGCGAATGGATGTTATTCAGCTTAGCGAGGGTCCTGAACAAATACTTCGCCAGGTAGCAGCATTTCGTGAAAAGGTCGAAGCTCTGCCGCCGATGAATTCAAACTGCAAAAAGAGAAGTTCGGTGTAATTCGTTTTAGAAAGTTTTCGAGGGATATTAATGCCGGAAAAATATCATATTGAGACGAAACCTGTCCCGCCGCGACTGCCGCGAGTGGGTAAGTTCGGGGTTGTGGACTGGCGTGAAGACTGCAGCCAGTGCCACAACTGCGTGAAGAAGGAGTGCATCTACGACCGTCACGAGGAAGAATCGAATTATATTCGTAATCTCAATAATGTCGATGCGTTGTTTTTTGACTGCATGGGATGTTTTTCCTGCGTTCAGAACTGCACAAAAGGGCTGTTATCTATGTCGCTGAATCCGAGTTATGAAATGCTTGGAAATCATTACTGGACGCCGGAAATCATCCGGACGACCTGGCTGCAGGCCGAGACGGCAAAAGTTCCCGTCTCCGGTGCGGGTTATAG
>CBDUSK010000142.1:0-4960 GCA_965369915.1 uncultured Phycisphaerae bacterium | reverse complement strand
GTTCATAGACTTTTGAAAGCTGTTCGGCCATATCTACCTGTCCGGTTTTTCGTGTTACTCGAATTCAAAAAAGAAGTTCCGGCGGACCGCTCCGCTGGAACCTTATTTTAAGCAAATTCATCGGCCATGTAAAGACAACATTTCAGGGCCTGTTTTTTTGACCGTTATAAAGGACCGCCCCTTGGACTTGACAAGCGACGGTTTAATCCATACTCATGCTCATCAGGAACTCGGCATTGGTCTTGCATTTCGCGAGCCGGCTCTTCAGAAGTTCCACCGACTCGATGATATTCATCTCGCTGAGAACCTTACGGAGACGATATGTAAGTTCAAGCTCTTTTGCGTCCAGCAGCAGCTCTTCTCTTCGAGTGCCGCTCTTACTGATGTCGATTGACGGATAGGTCCTTCTTTCTACGAGTTTCCTGTCCAGGTGAAGCTCCATGTTACCGGTTGCCTTGAACTCTTCAAAGATGACCTCATCCATCTTCGAGCCGGTATCCACCAGGGCCGTTGCGATGATGGTAAGAGAGCCTGCGTTCTCGATGTTTCGGGCCGCTCCGAAAAATCTTTTCGGCATCTGCATGGCGTTAGCATCGACACCACCGGTAAGGATCTTGCCGGAATGAGGCATTTCTGTATTATATGCCCGGGCCAGACGCGTTATCGAATCTAAGAGGATGACAACGTTCTCACCGTATTCGACCATTCGCTTCGCTTTTTCTATCGCTATCTCGGCGACCTGGCAGTGACGCGAAGCTGGTTCATCGAAGGTCGAACTTATCACCTCGACATTATCTGCGGTTTTTCTCTGCATGTCGGTTACTTCTTCGGGCCTTTCGTCGATCAGCAGAACCATCATTTTCACTTCGGGATAATTGCAGCTGATGGCATTGGCGATCTTCTGTAGAAGGACTGTTTTTCCCGTTCGCGGAGGAGCAACGATCAAAGCACGCTGGCCCATACCGATCGGTGTGATAAGATCGATTATTCGCATACTCAGTTCGTCGGAAACAGTCTCGAGGATCAGTCTGTCTTCGGCATGCAGGGGAACCAGGTCACGGAAGACAACCTTGTCCGAGAGCATGTCCGGTTCCTGGTAGTTGATCGCCTCGACGCGAAGAAGGGCGAAATACTTCTCGCTGTCCTTCGGAGGACGTATCTGGCCGGATACTATATTGCCGCTTCTAAGACCGAAACGCCTGATCTGCGAAGGCGATACATAGACATCGTCAGGGGAAGAAAGGTAATTGTAATTCTGGCTTCTGAGGAATCCAAACCCGTCAGGGAGGACTTCCAGCACACCTTCGCCATACATCAGTCCGTTCTGCTGGATACGCTGTTTAAGTATCTTGAAGATCAGTTCCTGTTTACTCAGACCCATGTAATCCTCAGTGCCTTCTTTCTTTGCGATTTTATGGAGTTCGCTGGCATCGAGGTCCTGCAGGTCTTTCAAATGAAGGTCGCCCTTCTTGATACGCTCGTATTTGGCATGTATGGATTCAGCCTCTTTTTCCTTTTTGCTCTTGCCGTTTGTGCCGTTTTTCTTTTTGGACTCTTCTGCCTTGACATCATTGGCTTCAGAGACGATTTCGGTTTGTTCTTCCTGCTGAGCCTCTACGGCTTCCGCTTCTTTTGGCTCAGCCTTTTTGGCACGCTTTTTTGTGGTTTTCTCACCATCGTTTTTAACAGCCGCCTTCGCCATGATTACTCCTTTTTAATACTGCAAAAAAACAAAATGTTTAGTTTTGACCCCATATACAAAACAATAAGTAAGGGGCTTAAAGAATTGTTCAATGAACAGTAAAAAATGTTATTTTAATCTAAAGATCTGAGATCAAGACACCCCGATATGTCAAATCTCTCTATTTATCCAATTCAATTGAGAAAATCCGAAAGACCTGATCAGCTAACGCTGATAAGTCTGAATTGTTATCTATTATATAATCTGCTATTTTTGCCTTGCTGTCCAGAGAAATTTGAAAATTTTCTCGTTTTTTTAGCTGTTTTTTTGAAAAACCCCCTTTTTTTTCAATTCTTTGGGCCCTAATTCCGGGTTTACAGTCCACAAAAACGAGTTTGTCGCACAATTTATGCCATCCGACCTCGGCCAGAAGGGGCATATCCAGAACAATAGCTTTGACATTTTCGCAGTTGTTCAGCTTTCCGATGAGTTCGTCGGACCTTGCCAGGACAGGCGGATGGAGGATATTGTTGATCCCGGCAACGTTTTCGTCGTTCTCGAAGACCTTCTCAGAAAGTCTGGCCTTGTCGATCTTCCCGTTGCCCAGCAGGATGTCATCACCGAAGAGTTGCCTGATTTCCAGGATGATTGTTTCGTCTTCGAGCAGTTCGCCGACCATCCGGTCAGCGTCGACGATCCCGCATCCGAGGCGGGCGAATTCCGCTGCCGCAGATGACTTGCCTGAGCCGATGCCGCCCAGTATTCCGATGATCATTTTTTTGCTGTCCATGACGATATCGACAATTTAGCAATGATAACCTTCCGAGTCAAGCTTCTTACAACAGGCTAAAATTTTCCGCTGCGGTCGATCGCCTCGGCTCAGGCTCCTAAACGGAGTTTTCTGTCGTGTGTTTTTTGAGTTGCCTTGTGCAGACTTTTCACTATGTAGTTCTCTACGACCACGTCCCATCTCATATGCCTGGCAAGATCGTAACCGCTTTGGATCATGCTTTCGGTTTCCGAATCGTTCTTAGGAAGTCTCGCGCAGATCTCCAGGGCCACCTTTTCGCTGACTTTGTGCTCAATGCGGTCGCGAAATTCCTTGTTTATCTGCAGCATATCTTCAAGGTCATACGAGTTATTCCCGTTCAGTTCTGTATAGTCGGCAACGATGACATTTTTGGGATTGCTGCCGTCCGATACGTCCCTTACAAATCCCGCACAGCCGGATACGTTAGAAACTATACAAATACCCCCGAAGCTTAAGGGTTCCAGGGGAGCGATCCCGAAAGGCTCATAGATACTCTGGCCGAATTCTGCGTCAGTACCTTTTCGAATGTCCATGAACTCCGCATCGAAAGGAACCCTGTGACCGCAGCAGTCACGGTTAAAACCGAACTGGTTTAAATAAACAACCTTAATGTTGCTGCTTTTTGCGTTGAATTCCTGGACGCCGGTATAAAAACCGGCTTCTCCTCCGGAAAGGTCGGGTATTCCCTCACGATGCGCGACGGGCCAGTTGTACTTTGCTTCCATCTCGAAAATATCCCTGCTTCGCCGCGTTCCGACTTCCGTGCTGAGGATCAGAAGTACTGCGGTTCTGCCCTCGGTCCTGAATTCGGTGTCCATATGTTCGAGAACTCTCAGATCCCTCCACAGGCCCTTACTTCGCGTCATGCGGGTAACGTGAGTAAATATAAAATCGGGCTTGTAACCGAGCATGTTCCGGCAGTATTGCTGAAGCCTGGCTTTGGATCGCTGTTTCTCGGCCAGACTGATCTCATAGGCGGGTATCCCGTTATAACTAAGGTCAATATCAGCCGTATCGAACTCGGGAGCCATGAACCGAAGTTCATCGACAACATAGTCACCTACGGCAAGTATATTGTCGCAATGCTTGGCAGCTCCGACGAGGGCGTATTTGAAATTGTGGCTCTGGTCGCCGAATACCTCATTGACGCAAAGTTTGTTTTCATGTGCCCGTTTAATAACATTATAGAACATCGTATCATGCCCGGAATGCGATTCGACAATGGCCCTCATAGGCGCGACCTCATGCGCATAAAAGACCGTCTTGAAATCATATTCCCTGTCGAGCTGAGCCGCCAGAACGGTGGGCATACCCATGAATTCGTGAGAGATAATGATCGTCGAGTGCTCCCGGTCGGCCGCTCCGATCGCTTTTATCGCCGCAAGGGCGGCGGGTGCGAGTCGGACATACTGCTCGTATTCCCAAAGATGTTCATAAAGATGACTACGTATCCCGTATTCGTTGAACATTTTAGCCTTTAGCTCGTTTACAGGCCCTTCTTCGAT
The DNA here is from genome assembly GCA_965369915.1 of uncultured Phycisphaerae bacterium. GTDB lineage: Bacteria > Planctomycetota > Phycisphaerae > Sedimentisphaerales > Anaerohalosphaeraceae > CBDUSK01. The sequence goes on along the minus strand of CBDUSK010000142.1, from coordinate 963 downwards.
ACGTGCTATATCTATCAATATCACCTCGGGAGAGCTTTTTATACCTGTGCGGTAATCGATAAATGTACGCCTGCCGTAAACGATATTGACATTGAACGTCTCTTCGATATGCCGAAAGCTTGAGACATAACTTGTATTGGTCAAACCGTCGATAGATGAATACAGCACCTCACCGCCGGGCCCAAGGCGGTTGGCAACATCTCCTTCGGTTGAAAACAAAGGACTGATAAGGATACTTCGGTCAACTTCTTCCAGATACGAATTACTCGTGAAAAGTCCCTCCAGTACCGCTCCGATACCGCCGATCTTGCCGATCGCTTCATGAGTTACATGTACCGCTGTTGTTTTCTGGTTCATCTTATGTGTCCTTTTCTCTCTGCTGACAGCTCCATTATTTCTACGTTGCGAAAACTCACTTTTCTCTTTCTCCTATTAAAATCTAAGAAATAAAAGACTCATATCCAAACCGGAAGCGGATTTTTTTCAAAAATCCACCAACGTCCGAAAATACCGCCTCCGCCTTGCCAAAAATCAGCCGTAAAAACAAACGCTTTTTTATTTCGGTAAAGTTTTGGTGCATTTTTCCACGCAAAAAACAGTATTAAGTTTTCAAAGAGCCGCCGCAAATTGGCTTTGTTTGGCTTTGTTTTGGCTTTGTTTTTCCCACGACACTAAGTGTCCACTCTGTTGTAATCCCTTAAAAATACTTTAGTTCCGTTCATTGGATCAAATATCCAATTGGCTTTGTTTTGCATAATTTAGTTAATTTGGTATCATCGATTTTTGGCTCAATATTAAGGAATTTGACCAACAAATTGGCTTTGTTTTTTTGCCGGATATTCGCTAATCATCATAATTGGTTGTTAATAATAGGTTTATATTCGCTTGACTTTTGGCTTTGTTTTTTGGCGGTCTTTTTGGTCAATTGCTTCGTTACTTGCCTTTGTCTAATCCTCAATGTGC
>CBDUSK010000141.1:0-4980 GCA_965369915.1 uncultured Phycisphaerae bacterium | reverse complement strand
AAGAATATAACGAAAAAAATAAAACCTGATTATTTCAGAATCGTTATTTTGCAATCCTGTGTTCTGAAAAAAATATAAACAAACTGTGTTTAGGGTGTTTTAATTATGAAAATTGTATTTTTTGGTTCCGGTCAGATCGGCGTCCCTTCTTTACAGGCGCTCTCAGACTCCCCCGGCCATCAGCTCGTTGGCATCTTCACCCAGCCCGCACGCCAGGCCGGAAGAAAACGGAAACCCGCCCCAACCCCGGTCGCCGCATGGGCAGTGGAAAATAAAGTCCCCTGCACCGAGGCCGAAAATATCAATTCCCCCGACATGATTCAAACGGCAGCCGACTGTAACGCCGACCTCCTCGTCGTCATCGCCTTCGGCCAGAAGATAGGTAATGAAGTTATTGCTCTCTTTGAAAAGGGCGCGATCAACGTCCACACATCCCTTTTACCGAAATACCGCGGTGCAGCTCCCGTTAACTGGGCCGTAATAAATAACGAGACCGAAACCGGCATAAGCATAATAACCTTAGCCGAAAAAATGGATGCGGGATCCGTCCTCGCACAGGCAAAAATCCCGATCGCCCCGGATGACACCGCACAAACCGTCAGCGACGATCTCGCCCAACTCGCGCCGAAGGTTTTGCTCGAGGCTATCGCCGAAATTGACGCAGGTTCCGCCGTTTACAAAGATCAGGATGACTCGAAAGTAACTTTCGCACCAAAGCTTAAAAAATCCGATGGCTTTATCGACTTCTCCGAACCGGCAGAGACGATCGCCGCAAAAATTCGAGGCCTGTCCCCTTGGCCCGGCGCCCAGGCCGATTACTTTTCACAAAAAACCTCTAAAACCTGTCGCATCACGATCGCAAAAGCCTCCGTCGTCCCCGCTGACACTCAGCCGGAACCAATAGGCTCCCTCGACGATGACCTGAACATCATCTGCGGCCAAAACAAACTCAAAATTCTCCAGCTAAAACCCGCAGGCCGAAAGCTTATGGATTTTCAGGATTTCGCCAACGGCAGACAAACCGCCCCCGGCGATAAGTTCCTCTCCATTCAAGAGGCCGATTAAATGGCTCCGGCAAAAAAAATCTCCGCCCGCCGTCTTGGGCTTGGCGTCCTCGATACCTTCGAGGCCAAAACCGCGAACGCAGCCGACATACTCCACGCCGGGATCGATCGGACCGACCAAAAAGCACAGGCTACGGACATCGTCTTCGGCGTCATCAGGAACCGAACCGCTCTCGATCTTGTCATAACCAAAATAGCCAAAACTCCCCTCGAAAGAATCCACAAAAAACTGATTAATATTCTGCGGATCGGAATATACGAACTCGTCTTCGCCCCGCGCACCGCCGAATATGCGGTCCTTAACGAAGCCGTCCAATTAGCTCACGACCTGGCCGGCAAAAAACAGGCTGGCTTCGTAAACGCGACCCTGAGAAACATCACCCGGAACATACTCGACCGTTCCGCGCCGCTTACAGATACTCACCTTTCACAAATACTCCCTCACTCCCCGCACACAGGCTGTAAATTTGCCGCTGCCTTGCTGCCCGACCCGAAAACCGCTCCCGCCGAATATCTTCACCAGGCCTTTTCTCTGCCCAAATGGTTGGTTGCCGAATGGTTAAAAGAATTCGCCTTTGAAAAAACCCGCCGGATCTGTTTCGCCTCGAACCGAAGACCGAGTTTATTTGTTCACCCGAACACCCTAAAAATAACTGGGCAGGGGCTTCTTGAAAAACTCAACTCCGAAGCCGCCGACATTGCCGAGTTTACCGACTCCGAACTGCTCGGCGCCTCTGCCGCGATCAGAATAAAAGTTTCTCGGCCCGTTTCCCGGCTCCCCGGCTTCGACGAAGGACTGTTCATCGTTCAGGACCCCGCCGCCGCTTCGGTTACAGCTATGCTTGCTCCCAAACCGGGCCAAACCATCATCGACCTCTGCGCAGCTCCAGGCACCAAGACCGTCCGGATGGCGCAGGCCATGAACGACCAGGGAAAAATTATCGCAACCGACATCGACCCCGAACGTTTACAAAAAGTTAATCAAAACTGCGCCCGCCTCGGCATCACCATCGTAAAAACCGTGCCACTTAGCGGTCTTCAAAAGGCCATCTCGGATTCGCCGGCCCCAGATGCCGTCCTGCTCGACGTCCCGTGCTCGAATACCGCGGTCTTGGCAAGAAGACCAGAAGTACGATTGAAGATCACAAAAAAAGCCGTTTCCACGCTCGCCGATACTCAATTAAAATTGCTCGATGACGCCGCTAAACTCATAACGACAGGCGCCCAAATATGTTACAGTACATGCAGCATACAAAAAAAAGAAAACTGCGGCAACGTACGAAAGTTCCTCACAAAAAATCCGGATTTTGACCTCAAATTCCAAAAACTCATTTTACCGACACCCGAAAATGACATAACATCCGACCACGACGGGGGTTACGTCGCCGTCATCGTGAAAAAAAACCGATGATATAACACCTTTTAACAACAAAATTACAACCGCAATCCACAGGTTGTCCACAAAACCCAGTTACGCTGTGCAAATCCTGTTCAAAATAAATTTTTTTCACGCGCAAATACAGCATTCCGCTGGACATTAACGTTGTGGAAAAGAATTTTCATAAAAGACTGTTGAATTGTTTTTCACTAATCATATTATTGTATTGAAAGGTGTTGCAAAAAATGTTATTTTACATAATAAATTGTTCCTTCATCCCGGATACTAAGAAGAGGGAGATGTAAAAAAAATGCAGACTACATTCACGGATGAGACTTCTGCCATAGACAGGGCCATCGCCGAAAGGATCGGACAGCAAAAGTATTGTGTCTGGTTTAAAAAATCCACCAGGCTGACACTCACGGAAGACTACCTGAAGGTCGGCGTTCCGAATCATTTCGTCGGTAGCTGGATCGAAAACCATTTTCTCGATGATATATGCCAGGCTGTTCGCGAAGCGACCGGTCTGGATAAAAAAATAACCTTCAATATCGAACCCGAACTTGCCGGAAACCAGAGACGCTCACAGCTTGACTCACAGGCAAGACTTGTGCAAACCGCACATAACAGGACTACAAGAAGCAGGATAAAACTTGACGATCGGCCTAAACAGGCGCCTTTAAAATTAAGCCTGGATACCTTTGTTGTCGGCTCAAGGAATCAACTGGCATATAATGCAGCTAAAGCAGTTGTTGGCGAAGAAAAAAGTCCGTTCAATCCGCTGTTCTTTCACGGAGGATATGGCGTGGGAAAGACACATTTGTTGCAAGGGATATGCAACGTGGTGGCTAAAACACGCTCGGGGGCTAAATGGCTCTATGTTTCAGCGGAAGATTTCGCCAACCAATACGTGCTGGCCTTGAAGACCCAAAAGCTGGAAGCTTTTCGGAGGAGATTCCGACAAATGGATGTGTTGGCGATCGACGATATTCACTTCTTGGCCAGCAAGAAAACAATGCAGGAGGAATTCCTGCATACTTTTAATACTATAGATCTGGCGGGTAAGCAGGTCATACTCGCCTCCGATGCACACCCGAAAATGATTGGGAAACTCTGTGAAAAACTCGTCAACAGGTTCGTCTCGGGGATGGTCGTAAAGATCGACCCGCCTGACTTCGACACCCGATGCAGGATCTGCACCCAGCGAGCAGCCACTATGAAAAAGAACATCCCGAATGTGGTCATCGAGTATGTCGCAGAAAAGATGAGGACCAACGTCCGCGAGCTCGAAGGCGCGCTGCTAAAGCTCATCGCCTATGCATCGCTCAGTGACGAAAAGATCAACCTGGCCATGGCCAGGATGGTCCTCGCTGAACACATTTCAAGGACCGACCCGATCGTTCACACATCGGATATCGAATCGGCTGTCACTACTTTCTTCGGAACGACCACCGCTGACGTCCATTCTTCTAAAAAGGACAGGACCGTAAGTCTCGCCCGGGCATTCAGCATGTATCTGACCAGAAAATACACCAAAATGTCCTACCCCGAGATAGGAAGGATGATGGGTAACAAAAACCATGCCACTGTCATCCTTGCCTGCAGAAAGGTCGAAGACCTCGTTACAAGAAATGCCGATGTCAAGTGGCGCAGTCCCGCCGGAAGCAGGATCGTTAAGGCAAAAAGCATCCTCAGCCAGCTTATTGAAAGTATTTCCTGACCTTGGCCTGACTGTAGGGATCGATCTTGACAAACCGCAGCACAACCGCAAAACAGGCAATGAAATTCTATGTCAATTCGATAGATGAAAATAAAAACAAGGCTGTCGAGGGGTTGGATAGGCTGATGGGGTGCGGGAAGGCATCAAAAACCATATTTACATGTGAATTTCCAACAAAGTGACCAGCTTACAAATAAACTTTCAAAAATGCAAAATATCTATTCAATATGAAACTTTAGTATCCGTTTAACTTCGTCAATTGCTAAAGGATGTTTTTGTGCGTCATGTGTTGAAGGGACCAGTTTTTCTGAAACTGTAAAGTCAAGATGCGAACTTTCGTATGGCACGATCCCATCTGAACTACCTGGCCCTGTTTTGTCGCGTCTTGTTCCAATAATGGAGTGGTATGGGATATCCGGATCAAGAGGGATCTTATTTGTGGTTATTGTAAATCTCGATTTGGGAGACAGAAGTTCGATCGAATTATAGACCTTTCGAGGTTCTTTCGGGTCAAAGGCAAATTCAATATCCTTACGGGCAAGTATCATATCAGCAGTGTCATTAACAATATCAGGCAGATCAATGAAGCCGGCAAAGAATCTTGCGATCCCCATATCGGCAAGGTCGCTGCCCCTATGAGGAGTGGCGACAAAGACTACACGCTTAATAAATGGCACAGGCTCAAAATAGAAAATATTCTGTAATAACTCTCTTGTGGAGTCATCTACTTTTATTGTTTCGATCGGGTCTGCAAAAACGCTGTTCCAGTAAGTGTCTTTGCTGTCCTGAACCATCTGTCTTGAAAGCAGTCCGCCCAT
>CBDUSK010000140.1:0-5010 GCA_965369915.1 uncultured Phycisphaerae bacterium | reverse complement strand
TCATGTGGACGGTCCGCTGCTTGTTCTTGCCGGTCCCGGGAGCGGCAAGACGCGAGTGATCACCAGCCGGGTGGCTGCGCTGATAAATAGCGGTGTCAGGCCTTACAATATCTGTGCGATAACTTTTACCAATAAAGCGGCCGAGGAGATGCGTCAAAGACTTTCGGCAATGGGCGCGGCGACCGAGGGGGTGCTTATCAGCACGTTTCATTCGCTTTGTGTCCGTATACTGCGGAAATATGCCGACTTCGCCGGGATAAACAGCAATTTCAGTATTTACGATGATAGCGACCAGTCCAGAATTATGAAAGAAGCGATAAGGGCCTGCGATGCAGATACGACCAATTTTCCACCGTCGAAGATGCTGGAAGTAGTCGGTCGTTTCAAGAACGACCTTGAAGATCCCGAATCGGTTCAGGCCCGTGCGGATGATTATTTCGCTAAGATCGCGGGGCGAATATATGAGCGTTATCAGAAAATACTTTCGGCGAATAATGCGCTCGATTTCGATGATCTTCTGGTAAAGACGGCGTTTCTGTTAAGGGACCGGCCCGATGTTCGGGTTGAACTTAGTAACCGCTTTAAATATCTTCTGGTGGACGAATACCAGGATACGAATCATGCCCAGTATCAGATCGCAAAGGGGCTGGCCCTTGAGCACGGCAATATTTGTGTGACGGGCGATCCCGACCAGTCGATCTACCGGTGGCGCGGCGCGGACATTGCGAACATCATGGCGTTTGAAACGGACTGGCCTGATACGGTCGTTGTCAAATTAGAGGAAAATTTCCGCAGCACACCCAATATCCTTACTCTTGCGGACAAACTTATCTCAGCCAACAGGAAACGTAAGCAAAAAGTTCTTATCCCCACGCGCCAGCAGGGGGCCGAAGTGGAGATAAACTCATTCTCTGATGAGACGGAAGAAGCCTTCGAGGTCGCCCGGCAGGTGAAAGAACTTATGGATAACGGCAGCGACCTGAACAAGATCGCTGTTTTTTATCGTGTCAATTCGATGAGCAGAGCGATCGAAGAGGCATTGATACAGAATCAACTTCCTTATCAGATAGTTCGAGGAGTGGAATTTTATTCCCGCAAGGAGATCCGTGACATGCTCGGCTACCTGAAAATAATCGCGAATCCTGACGACGACCTGGCCTTTCTGCGTGCGCTCAACACGCATCCCCGGGGTATCGGCAAGGCGACGGTAGAAAGACTGAGATTGTATGCGCAGGACAACGGCTTAAATCTGTATCAGGCAGGACTTCGGGCCTACAGCATAGAATCGATCGCAAAAGCCACCCAAAGCAAACTCGCAGCATTCGCCAGCATGCTCGAAAAATTCAGAGCCGATTCTTTTGGGAAGGTGGCTCCGCTTATGGAGCGGGTTTTTGCCGAGACCGGCCTGGAAGATTCTCTTAAGGGCGCTTCCGACAATCAGGAAGGGGCAATAGAGAACATCAACGAATTGATAAATGCCGCGGGTGAATATGACCAACAGATGGCAGAGCCTTCCCTGGTGGATTATTTACAGACGATCGCTCTTTACAGCGATACCGATGCTTATGATTCTCAAAGCGGTAAAGTCTCACTGATGACCCTGCATGCCGCTAAGGGACTTGAATTTGACCATGTTTTTATCATTGGGCTCGAGGAAGGTATTCTGCCTCATGAAAGAAGCGTCATATCCGAAGATGATCTGGAAGAGGAAAGGAGACTTTTTTTCGTGGGGATGACCCGTGCCAGGGACGATCTTAATATAAGCTATGCCAGGCACCGGGTGCTGCGAGGTCAGTACCTCAGGACCGTGCAGTCGCAGTTCCTTTATGAGATCGGGTTTAACTATAACGAATATGCCTCTGAACCGATTTTTGCGGATGCCGGAGTTAGCGATCCGTATGACGATACGAGCCGGAAATCCGAAGCAGGGGCGGTCTTTGTTTCCGGAGAACTGGTTGAGCATCGGAAATTTGGTCTGGGCAGGGTAAAGGAATTTCTCAATCTGGGCGCCGACAGCATCGTAGTAGTCAAATTCAATACTGGAAAAATCAAATCCCTGATGGTAAAATACGCCAAGCTGTCGAAAATCCGTTAACAATAATTAAGGAATGGCTCAGTGTCGAAATCAAAGATAAGCCTTTATTATAAAAACGTTATGGCTGAGGTCATAGGCTCAGAGCATGGTATCACCAGCGAGCAGCTTGAGGAACTTGCAAAGCGGGCTGGTCCTGTGATATCCGAATTGAACGAACAAAGAGCAGCAGGGGACACACCTTATCGTGACCTGCCTTATAATGACCAATACCCGGCTGCGGTCAAAAAGCTTGAAGCCGATCTTCGGGGCTGTGAAAACTTTGTAGTACTTGGCATCGGCGGTTCTGCGCTTGGCAACATCGCACTTCAAACGGCGCTGAACGCGTCAACTTATAATATCGACGAAGCTAAACGGCATGGCAGGTGCCGTTTGTTTGTTTTTGATAACGTCGATCCCGTCCAGCTCGGAGATTTTCTTGAGTGGGTCGCCGATAAGCTGGACAAGACAATATTCAATGTTATCAGCAAATCCGGTCGAACCGCTGAAACCGCCAGCCAGTTTCTGGTTATCCGGCAATTGCTGAATGACAGGCTTGGTACGGATTCGGTCCGAGACCATATTGTCGCTACGACAGATGCCAGGGAAGGGACCCTCCGCAAGATAGCGGATGAATCAGGATTTCGAACCCTGGAAGTGCCGGATGGAGTCGGCGGCAGGTTCAGCGTACTAAGCCCGGTAGGCCTTTTAAGCGCCGCGGTGTGCGGGATAGATATCGATTCGCTCCTTGCAGGTGCCGGGGATATGGACAAGAGGGTTTCTTCAACCGATTTTTACAGCAATCCAGCGGCAGTGAATGCGGCGATCAACTGGCATTATTATAACCGCGGGAAAAATATTTCGGTAATGATGCCGTATTGTTATGCCCTTAAGGACCTTGCAGACTGGTACCGGCAGCTCTGGGCCGAGAGTCTCGGCAAGCGTAACGATATTAAGGGTGTTGAGGTCAACGTTGGTCCTACGCCTGTCAAGGCTCTTGGGACGACCGACCAGCACAGCCAGGTCCAGTTGTATCGTGAAGGCCCCAACGACAAGCTCTTTACTTTCCTGCAAGTAGATGAGTTCAACAGTGATATTGAGATAGGTTCGGCTCCGGCATGTGCTTGTGAACTCGATTATCTTGCCGGTGCGAAGATGTCCAGGCTGATGAACAGTGAAAAGTTCGCAACAGAATACGCTTTGGGACGAGATCGGCGTCCGTGCCTAACGGTCAACTTCGACCGGGTGGATGCAAGCACTATCGGGCAGTTCATATATCTTTATGAAGTAACGACTTCTCTGGCGGGGCTTTTGTTCGGGATCGATGCGTATGATCAGCCTGCGGTAGAGTTGGGCAAGGATGCTACATTTGCCCTGATGGAAAGGGATGGATACGAAGAGTTGGCAGGTAAAATCGAGCAGGTTATGAAAATAGACAAAGAATTTTTGGTCTGAAACTTGTTTTTTTGAATTAGGGCGATAGAATCCTAATAGACTTTAGCTTTTTAATTGAGTACAGTTTTTTCTCAGAGGTATGATTATGGATTATGCAGTGATCATGGCGGGCGGTACAGGCAAACGATTATGGCCGCTCAGTCGTCAGAGCCGTCCTAAACAAGTTTTGAAACTTATTGACGGCCAGACGCTTCTTCGCCGCTGCTTCGACCGTTTGACACCAGTTTTCGATCAGAGGAATATATTAGTTCTGACTAATGCCGGTTATGCTGATATTGTTCGTGAGAATCTTCCTGAAGTCCCTTACGGTAATGTTATCGCCGAGCCCGCGGTACGTGATACGGCAGGGGCGATAGGACTTGCTGCAACGGTACTTACGAAGTATGACCCTAATGCTACGATGGCGGTCGTCACGGCGGACCAACTCATCGAACCTGATGAAGTGTTTCAAAAGGCCCTTACAGATGCTCTTTGGTTTATCAACGCTAATCATGAAGCGATGATAACTTTCGGTATCCATCCGACATTTCCAAGTACTCAGCTCGGATATATCCAGCTCGGCAAGGCCTTAAAGGGTGATGATTCTCAGCATACAATATATTCGGTTGAATCTTTTGTCGAGAAGCCCGAACTGGCTACTGCCCGTGAATATCTCGACAGCGGTAAGTACTGCTGGAATTCGGGCATGTTTGTCTGGAAGGCAAAAACGATCCTGAAGAACATGAAGGACTTTCTTCCGGCTTCGGTTGAGGCGCTTGATAAGATCAAGATGGACTGGGACGGTCCGAACCAGGCGGGGACTCTTAAAGAGTGGTTTCTGAAGCTGCCGAAAATCAGTATCGACTATGCGGTTATGGAAAAAGCTTCAAATGTCCATGCCATCAAGCTTGAGTGCCGATGGTTTGATATGGGCTCGTTCGCGGCTCTTGCTGATATCATCAGTTCCGACGCGAACAACAATATCGTTGTGGCCGGTCACAGCGAACTTCTTGACAGCAAAAATAATATAATCGTTACCGAAGACAAGGGGCATCTTATTGCTGTCATCGGTCTTGAGAATATGGTCGTTGCGCACAGTCCCGACGCCACCTTAGTCTGTCATGTAGATGAAACACAACGGCTCAAGGAACTGCTTGAACTGATCAGCAGTCATAACGGGGACAAATTCCTCTAATCCTTTAGAATTAACATATGCGTTATCTGGCAATCGACTACGGCGAAAAACGAACCGGTCTTGCAATTTGCGATGCAGGGGAAATGATCGCCTCTCCGTTGGCAGTTGTGTCCGGACAGCCTGAGTTGATACCACGAATACTTGATGTTATCAAGAGCGAAAATGTTGAGGCAATAGTGATCGGTCTGCCGTTGAATATGGACGATACGGAAGGGCCGCAGGTAAAACGTGTGAAAAGTTTTGCCGCCCGGCTTAAAGAACATATCGATATTCCGATACATTTTTACGATGAGCGATTGAGCAGTTTCGA
>CBDUSK010000139.1:0-5016 GCA_965369915.1 uncultured Phycisphaerae bacterium | reverse complement strand
AAGAGAGATCGTCAGACGAGGTTTCGAAAGCGTTCGTATTTGCCGACGAGATCGACCTTCTGCGGTCAAGAGCCCAGGTCCTTAACGGCAAGGACAGGGCCCTGATGAGGATGTATTTTGAAAAGGGCAGTTCTTTCAGGCAGATAGCGAAGCTTGCAGGAGTAAACGAAGTGACTATATCACGGCGGATCCATAAGCTTACCCGGCGCCTTCTCAACAGTGAATATATCAGTTTTGTCCGCAACCGCAGGGGTTTCAATCCGCAGGAACAGGCCATCGCAAGAGATCATTATGTAATGGGGCTGGGACAAAAACAGATCGCGGAGAAAAGGAATACAAGCGTTTACCGCGTTCGTAAAGTGCAGGAGAAGATCCAGAGACTTATAAAGTAACTGAAGGAGGAAAGATGCAGAAATATCGTGTTGCAAAGAGATTCGAGTGGGACGGAGAAGTTACGGCGAAAGCCAGGTCGGTGATGAAGATGTTCGGGCTGGATATGGACAGGCTTAAACAAAGTAGTCCCATCCACGAATGCAGTGTGGAGCTCCGAGCCGGGGACATCTGCTATATTACCGGCGCATCCGGTGCTGGTAAAAGCGTGCTTTTACGGGAGCTTTATGCCCAGGCGGCACCTGAGATGAGGCTGTGGCTCGAGAAAATAGAACTGGAAGATGAAGGATCTGTTATCGACGGTATCGAAGGCGATTTTTTTGAGGCGCTGCGGGTGCTCGGCAAGGCCGGGCTAAGTGACGTGTTTGCTGTATTGAACCGGCCTGTATCCTTAAGTGACGGGCAGAAATACCGCTATCGTCTGGCAAAGGCACTTGCCAGCGGCAGGAAGATGATCTTTGCGGACGAATTCTGTTCGAGCCTTGACCGGATAAGCGCGGCAGTTATTGCTTTTAACATTCACAAGTTTGCCAAGCGAAACGCAGTATCGTTTGTTTTAGCCAGCAGTCATGACGACCTGTTGAGTGATCTGCTGCCTGACGTGGTGGTCATAAAACACCTTGCCGGCAAGGCGGAGGTGATCTATCGCGACGGGCACCGGAAAGCGTGAAGGTAAATGCAAATTTTTTACGGCAGGGGACAATGACAAAGACAGATCATAAATGCAGCGTGGAGAAACACCTTCGGATCGAGCGTGCGGGGATCGCGGAGTACCACAGTCTCAGTCAATTTCACTACCGTCAAAGAAGTATCGGGGTGTTTACCGCGATCTATGCTGTAAATGACCGTCATCCGGTTCGAGGCCGATCCGGGAGGCCGGCGGGTGTTATTGTGTACAGTAATCCGGTTCCGAATCTTACAGGCCGCAATGCAGCGACCGGGGGGATATTTACGGGTCTGAGTGACCGGCGCCTGCAGCTTCAAATGTTAAATAAACACGTCCGTTGTATAAGCAGAGTAATCATCGAGCCGAGATATCGCGGTCTCGGACTTGCGGGCCGGCTGGTGCGGGAGACGATGCCGAGGCTCGATGTGGCGATAGTCGAATCACTTGCGGTGATGGGCAGGGTCAATCCGTTTTTTGTCAAGGCGGGGATGAAGGCCTATTGCGGTAAGCCTTTAGAGCGGGTCGAAAGACTTATCGAGGCGCTTGGTATTACAGGGATCGATGAGGACATATTTATAGAGCCCGCCAAAGTCCAGCAAAAGCTCGACGGTTTGAATGGAGCCGAAGCGGAGTTTGTCGAGCGGCAGATAAGAAGATTCCTGGAAGCGTACGGTAAACGAAAGTCCATGAGGCCCGGAATTGAAAGGACAAGGTATGTACTGAGCAGGCTCACGGACAGACCCGTGTATTACATCTGGTTCAATCCGGATAAACAATTGGTATCCGAAGTTTCTTAAGTCGATGAGTGACCGAAAAGTGTATGGAAAAGATGACATTAAGGTGAAAACAAGGAGAGTAAATGGGACAGATACGACAGATCGAAGCGATCACAATGGACAGGCTCATAGAAAATCCGCAGAATCCGAACCGCATGAGCGACGGAACGTTCCGTAAGCTGCTCGGGCATATAAAGCGGACGGGCAACTATGAGCCGATCATTGTGCGCAAGCATCCCGGGCGGCAGGGGTGTTTTGAGATAATCAACGGTCATCATCGGTTCAGGGTTTTGAAGGAGCTGGGCTTTAGCCAGGCGGATTGTATTGTCTGGCAGGTCGATGACATTGAGACGATGCTGCTGCTGACAACTTTGAACCGGCTTTGCGGTCATGATATTCTGGAGAAGAAATCGGAGCTTGTCAGGAAGTTAAGCGCGCGGTTCAGCACAAAGACCCTTGCCCGGATGCTGCCCGACAGCAGCAGGAGCATCGAGAGGTTAAAATATCTTTGCAAGCCGGCCATCTTGTCGAAGCTGGAAAGGAAAGCTTTTTTAAATCCGCTGGTATTTTTTCTTACCGATAAACAAAAAGTGATCATCGATAGGGCGATAGACCATGCGACCAAATCGACCTCGGCGGGTACTGCCGCTCAGAAAAAAGCCGAAGCGATGGTTAATATCGCAAGAGCATATTCGAAACTGAACGATGAGGATACAGGAAATCCTGCAGTGGAAGAGAACGAAGTTTCTAAAGGAGGCACACAGTAATGAGCGAGAAACAGAAACATATGAGCAAACGACAGCTTGCGGTGATAGAAGATCTATTTGCGGGCCATATGGACGAAGCCGAAGTCCTCAAAAAGCACAGTGTGAGTAACCGCCTGTACAGCAAATGGCTTCGTGATGAGGTTTTTAGCGGGGAACTGAGGTTCAGGATAGAGTCCGGCCAACGGCAGAGCGAGCTTATTATTGCCCGGTATGCGCCGGCGGCGGCGGCGAAACTGGTAGCACTTACCGAGAGCGGCAAGGAGGAAACGGCCCGCAAGGCCTGCCTTGATATCATTTCGCTTCCTGTGAGTTTCGGTCAGTCTGAACGTCAAGATGTTCCGGAGAAGAACGAACTTAACCCCGAAGCAGGCCTTAGTCCGGCTTTGGCCGGCAAGCTTCTGGCGGCGCTAGCAAAGGAGGAGCAACTATGACCAAAGGTGCAATACCGAATACGGAGATCAAGCAGGCAGCGGATGTTTATGCGGCACTTAGAGGAATGCGGCCGAGGACGAGGAAGGATTTGCGGAACTACGTAAAGGTCTTTCTCGATATTGATATTCCGGACAAAAGGATCTGTTCGATGCACGTTTCTCCGATGGATTATCTGTGGCGGGTTTTCGGGTGTGATTTTGCGACCGGCAAAGATTCGGCATCGAACGGTGACTGTGTTGTCTGGGCCAACCGCGGAGGCGGCAAGACGGAACTTGCGGCGATAGCAACACTGCTTGATTGTATTTTCAAGGCCGGCTGCCAGGTGCGTATTCTCGGCGGTTCGCTTGAGCAGTCCGGCAGGATGTACGAATACCTTGCGGATTTTGTTTACAGGGGATTTGAGGGTTTTCTGGACGGGGCTATGCTCAAGGGAAAATGCAGCTTTGTGAACGGTTCATCCGTGGAGGTGCTGCCGCAATCGTCCAGAAACGTCCGCGGCAGGCATATCCACAAACTGCGGTGCGATGAGGTCGAGCTGTTTGACGAGCAGGTGTTTTCGGCGGCCAAGTTTGTTACGAAAAGTACAGACCGAATCAAAGCGGCGATGGAGACTATAAGCACGATGCACCGGCCATACGGGCTTATGCAAAAGCTTATTACCCAGGCCGAAGAGAACGGTCTGCCGATCTTTAAATGGTGCATCTGGGAGGTGATCGAAAGGTGCGCCGGCAGAAGCTGCAGCCGGTGCCCGCTGTGGAGCGATTGCGCCGGCAAGGCGAAAGAGGCCGACGGTTATCTTAAGATCGACGATTGTATAACACAGATGCGGCGGTCCAGCAGGGCGGGATTTGAAGCGGAGATGCTGTGTGTAAGGCCCTCGGTCGAGAGTGTGGTGTTTGGTGATTTCGACCCGCAGGTGCACGTAAGGCAGATGTCGTATGACGAGAACCTGAGTTTGTACCGGGCGATAGACTTTGGTTTTGTGAATCCGTTCGTATGTCTGTGGATACAGGTCGATGGTGAAGGTTGTGTAAGGGTTATCGACGAGTATGTCCGGTCGAGGACGACGATCGAGGTTCATGCGGAGGAGCTTAAACGCCGGACACCCTGCGGTGAGGAACGGGTAACGGCAACTTTCTGCGACCCGGCCGGGGCAGGGCGTAATGACGTTACCGGCACCAGTGCGGTAAAAGAACTGCGGGCTTTGGGCATAAAGACCCGGTATCAGCAAAGCGGGATACTGGCGGGGGTAGAGCTTGTCCGCAGGGCCCTGCGTGCAGGCGACGGCAGGAGCAGGCTGGTTATCAGTCCGAACTGTCCGAGACTGATCGAGGCGATGCAGTGTTATCATTATCCGGACTCGACGAGCGTGAACGCAGGTTCGGAACATCCGGTAAAAGACGGCATTTATGACCATTCGATCGATGCGTTGCGGTACTTTTTTGCCGGTTATACCCGCAACTGGAAGATAACCAGGCGGCAATACTGAAGATTTATTTTTTGCGCAAAAGAAAGCCCACGCATCATTCGTGGGCGCAAGGGCCGGGAAAGAGGCCCCAACCCCTGAAAAGAGCTATGGACGTTAAGTCCTGTAAAACTTTTTTCTTACAAATACCAGACAACCCATGCCGAGCAGAGCAAGTGTAGTCGGTTCCGGCACCGGCGTTGTGGACTCATCAATATCAATGCTGTTTACATATATATTCCCACTGCTCTGGCTTACATTCAGAGTGCTGATCAGCATTCCCGAGCCATAACCGTAGCTATTACCCAATACTCCCAGGTCAATGATCAGGGTCTTTTTTTGTTGCGAAACTATTGCCTGCGACCATTGAGAGTCATCAAAGACTATCTGCGTACCGTCATCGCTCATTGTCAGTGTCAGCGATGTTTCGTCCTTACCACTTTTGTAGTCATACAGCCCCAACTGAAGCGAACTGACAAACACAGGCTCGACGAAATCGAAGATCAACTCATCGAAACT
>CBDUSK010000138.1:0-5024 GCA_965369915.1 uncultured Phycisphaerae bacterium | reverse complement strand
CCTGACGTATATTTTCAGGGAAGAGAGACTGTCAATAAATTTTATGCCGCCGTTCCTAAGATCGTCGAAGAAGCGATGCGCAAGTTCGAGAAGGTCGCGGGCAGAAAATATAACCTGTTCGATTATGTAGGCGCACCGGACGCGGAAAAAATCATCATAATTATGGGCTCAGGCGCAGATACTGTTCATGAAACGGTCGATTTCCTGACCGGTAAAGGTGAAAAGGTCGGCGTTTTGAAAGTCCGTTTGTTCAGGCCGTTCAGTATTAAGCATTTCGTAAGAGCCCTGCCAAAAACAGCAACAAAAATGGCTGTGCTTGACAGGACGAAAGAACCAGGTTCGCTTGGTGAGCCTTTATACATGGATATCCGGACGGCTATCGGTGAAGCAATGGCCGGGAAGATGGTGAGTTTCGACGGCTATCCGACGATCGTCGGCGGCAGATACGGGCTCGGCTCAAAGGAATTTTCACCAGGAATGGTCAAGGCGGTATTCGACAATCTCGATGCGGCAGAACCCAAGAACGGTTTTACTGTCGGTATCACTGATGATGTAACAAATACGAGCCTTGAAGTAGATCGATCATTCCATACTGATCTTGACGTATACAGTGCGATGTTCTACGGCTTAGGTTCAGACGGTACTGTCGGGGCCAACAAGAACTCTATCAAGATCATCGGAGAGCAAACAGATAATAATGCGCAGGGTTACTTTGTTTATGATTCCAAGAAGGCAGGGGCAATGACAGTGTCGCATCTTAGATTCGGGAAAGATCCTATCCGGAGTCCGTACCTTATAAGCAAGGCGGACTTTGTGGCATGTCACAACCCGAGCTTCCTCGAAAAATACGATATGCTTTCAAACATCAAGGAAAGCGGGACCTTCCTTCTGACAAGCACACATTCAAAAGACGATGTATGGGACACGCTGCCGGCAGAAGTTCAGCAAGTGATAATCGATAAGAAGCTGAAGTTTTACTGCATCGATGCGATCGACCTGGCTGAGGAGTTAGGTTTAGGCGCAAGGATCAATGTCATCATGCAGACCGCATTCTTTAAGATAAGCGGAGTGATCGATTTCGAGCTGGCAATTGAGGCTATCAAGGACGCTATTCAAAAGACCTACGGCAAGAAGGGTGAAAAGGTCGTCTCGATGAACAACTCGGCGGTTGACGGTACAGTTGAAAGACTCTTTGAAGTCGAAGTACCCGGTAAGGCAACAAGTTCGGTCAAAATGGCTGAACCTGTGCCTGCGGACGCACCGGATTTTGTTAAAGATGTAACTGCCGAGATCCTGGCTGGACGCGGAGATCAACTTGCCGTAAGTAAAATGCCCTGTGACGGCAAATTCCCGACGGCAACTACAAAATACGAGAAACGCAACTTGGCGGTACATGTCCCGGTTTGGGAACCGGATATCTGTATACAGTGCGGTCAGTGCTCTTTAGTCTGTCCGCATGCAGCTATTCGGATCAAAGCTTATGACCCGGAGCATCTTAACAATGCCCCCGCAACTTTTAAGAGCGCAGATGCCAAAGGTAAGGATTTTGCCGGTATGAAGTTCACCGTTCAGGTGGCGGTTGAAGACTGCACGGGCTGTCAGGCATGTGTTATCAACTGCCCCGGTATCGAAAAAGACGAGAACAAACAGCCTACCGGTAAAAAAGCCATTAATATGGCTCTGCAGGAACCGCTTCGTTCGCAGGAGCATGAAAACTTCGCATACTTTTTGTCGATACCGGATACGGATCCTGCAAAGTTCAAGCTGGCATCGGTTAAAGGCAGCCAGTTGGTCCCCGCCTTATTCGAATTTTCAGGTGCCTGTGCCGGGTGCGGCGAGACTGCATATGTCAAATTGATGACGCAGCTTTTCGGCGACAGGGCCCTAATCGGAAACGCAACCGGCTGCTCGTCGATCTACGGCGGAAATCTTCCGACAACCCCGTATGCAAAAAGATTCGACGGCAGAGGCCCGACATGGAGCAACAGCCTATTCGAAGACAATGCTGAATTCGGGATGGGGATGCGTCTTGCGATCGACAAGTTTAAGGTATTCGCACTTGAACTGCTGGACAAGGTAGGCGCAGCGGGGTGTGTTGAGTCAGGATCGATCGATGAAATAAAAGGGGGGATTTCGACCCAGAATACTCAGGCCGGTATCGAAGAACAGCGCCAGCGCATTGAAAAACTTAAAGAACAGTGCCGGAAAAGTAAATGTGACGGCTGCAAACAATTGTTGACCGTTGCAGATTATCTTGTCGCAAAGAGTGTCTGGGCATTAGGTGGTGACGGTTGGGCATATGATATCGGTTATGGGGGTCTGGATCATGTTCTGGCAAGCGGCAGAAACGTCAACATCCTTGTCCTGGACACCGAGGTTTATTCAAACACGGGCGGGCAGATGTCAAAATCGACGCCTTTAGGCGCAGTTGCCAAGTTCGCCGCCGGCGGTAAAAAAATGCCGAAAAAAGATCTTGGTCTGATCGCGATGACCTATGGCAACATTTATGTGGCCAAGGTAGCGATCGGTGCCAATCCGAATCAGACGGTCAAGGCATTTATTGAAGCGGAAAGCTACGATGGTCCGTCGCTTATTATCGCTTATGCCCACTGTATCGCTCACGGTATCAATATGTCAAAGGGACTCGAAGAACAGAAAAAAGCCGTGACATGCGGACACTGGCCGCTTTACCGCTTCGACCCAAGGCTCAAAGAAGCCGGCAAGAATCCTCTACAACTTGATTCGAAAGCGCCGACTACCGAGCTTGATGAGTTTGTTAACGGAGAGAACAGGTTCCGGATCCTGCAGAAGGCCAAACCTGAAGTCGCTGCAGCTTTGCTGGAACAGGCCAAAAAAGATATTACATCCAAATTCGCTCTGCTTGAGAAGTTCTCTGAGTTGTAACAGTAACACATAAGGTTTGAAAACTTATATAAATAAGATGAGAGGCGAAAGGATATGACCAAACATTACAGGATGATAATGTTCTTACTGATCGGTCCGGTTTTTTTCCATGTATCTAGTTGCCAGAGGTATGTCGAAAAACAAACTTCTGCCGATGGTGCCGGCCCGGCGGAGGAAGCCCCTAAGGCCTGCGGCATCGGAGAAAGCATTGCAGCTCAGTGTGTAGTATCTTTTTATTCCGGCAACGGCAGTAAATATATCAGCGAACAGCAGCATATGATCTGCCCAGTATCGGAAACCATTACAATCCTGGCGGATGAACCGCAAGGCCGTTTCATATGGGAACTATCCGGGGACAGTTTCGGAATTCTTAAAGGCACTGCCAGATCCGGTTCGGTGCCCAAAGCTGGTATTAATCGTGCCATGGCCAAGATAATCCTGACCTCTCTTTTGGCCGGAGGCGGTTTTACCCTTGAATCTGAAGGATTACGGTTAGACCCGGCTAAAATCGATGGGCAATGGTACCAACCTATTGAACTCAGGTTAGGTCTGTCAAACAGTTGGGCCTGGCTAAGATTGTTCCAAAATATGGACTCAATGAAAATCGATATGGTTAAACTGGAAGATGCCGAGCAAAAAATCATCCTTATTGCCCGCAGCTACAACTATCGATGGATCGAGGAGATCGGGAAGAATCTCCCAACGAAAATCGACGTTTTCAGTACTGATAACAAGGGTTTCCCGCTGCAACGGCTTTTACAAATCGATTATCAACGAATTGGGAGTTACTAATTCGGGCTACTGATGTGTGTTTCTAATCACCGGTTTTGTTGTAAAGATAGGTAATCCATTCCACTAATTTCCATATCATTAGCTTTATAATTTCTATTATAAATCGAACATTTTTCTTAATTACCTTGTAGTAGAAATTGTACATGAAAATTCAGGGGTTTGATTTCATCAGGCCCCTGGGATTCAGGATGGAGGAACCCTCTTTGGCAACTACAACGTAAGTGGTTGTTTCACAGCATGTTACACGCTATTAGCTATCCTTATCAGGGACGAAATAAAAAAAAGATTCTTTCTGAAATATTTTCGTCGTGTTTTTCAGGCTTTTAAGTCGGTTGTGACGATAATAATAATAGACGTAATTTTTTGTATACATGAGAGTTATAAACGAAAAAAGCTTAAGAAACGGGGAGTTTAAACCGATAAAAATTATCAGGTTAATTAGGGATATTTCGTGCACATAATGTGCGTCTGAACAGCTCAAATTGAGAGTTGAAATCTCAGCCTCTAAAAAGGTGGCGTTTTTCAGTTTGACCCTGACAAACAAACTTAGATAGACAATGGCTGCAATGTTCAATAAGTTTAAGAAAATTCTGGAACACAAAATCGAACTTTCGGGATTAGCCCTTATGTTCTTTTGCCTGTTCTGTGTTGGCTGTTCCGAGAAGGTTTTGGATCCGAGACAGATCGGACGTTTCAGACCGGTACCTGTTATCAATGTGATCCTGGACTCGCTGGGAGTGGAAGAGGAACCAGAGCCGACATATGCCGGTGCTGAGGATCCAAGGCCTGAGGATATAATAGTTTACGAACAGGACTATGTATTCGGAGCAGGTGATATAATTCGAATATCCATAGATGAATTACTCCGACCCGGACACATTTACATAAACGATTTCACCGTGACCGAGAGCGGCAGAATATCAATACCTGATGTTGGACAAATCCGTGCCGCCGGACTTACTGAAGTAAAACTCGAAGAGGAAATCAGGGACATACTATCGCCTAATATTCTTATTGATCCTGTCGTTACCGTAACGTTGATGTTTTCAGAAAACAGGATAGTCTCAGTATCAGGTAATGGTATAGTTCGTTCGGCACGAATTCAAATTCCGCGAACGAATTTCCGGCTATTGGATCTTATCGCAACAGCAGGAGGAGTTAGTGAATTCAACGTCAGCAATATTTATGTGATTCGTGATATTCCCGGAGAGACAACAACAGCAACTCCATCCGAAAGCATCGAAACTTCTGGTTCCGGAGAACAAACAGAAATATCTTCCGGCGTCAAGGACGTTGAACTTTTACCGGTTTCTCCTTCTCCCGAAGAA
>CBDUSK010000137.1:0-5073 GCA_965369915.1 uncultured Phycisphaerae bacterium | reverse complement strand
TTACGGCAGTGGCCTAATTGGTGCGGGACTTACGGGCTCAGGATGACAATGGGGTTTTGGCAAGGATTTACTGGGGAAAAGGTTACAAGAAAACCCCTAAGTTCGAATTTTAAAAAATCATCTTAAATTGAATTTGACAACGGAGCGGTTTTATATTTTAATCTTCGGGAGTTTACAGCCTCACACAGAAGAACAATATTTTTGGAGGATTTAGTATGCCTAAGCGGGACGACATTAGCAAGGTTATGATCATTGGTTCAGGCCCCATCATTATTGGTCAGGCCTGTGAGTTCGATTACTCTGGTACGCAGGCCTGTAAGGCACTTCGTAAATTGGGCTATGAAATAGTGCTGGTCAATTCGAACCCAGCTACGATCATGACGGACCCGGGAATAGCTGACGTAACCTATATTGAGCCGTTAAATCTGCAAACTATTACAAAAATCATCGAAAAGGAACGCCCTGACGCTCTTTTGCCGAATCTTGGAGGCCAAACCGCATTAAATCTCTCTTCGGAACTGGCCAAAGCAGGCGTGTTAAAAAAATATGGCGTAAAAGTTATAGGGGTGCAGCTTGACGCTATTGAACGCGGCGAAGACAGGATCGAGTTCAAAAAAACAATGAAAAAGCTGGGCATTGAAATGCCGAAGAGTGAGCCGGCGCTCAGTGTCGAAGAAGCTGAAAAAATCGCCAAAGCCCTTGGCTATCCTATTGTAATTCGTCCTGCTTATACCATGGGAGGCACCGGGGGAGGGCTGGTCTATAACGTTGACGAACTGAGAGTCATTGCGGCCAGAGGTCTTTCTGCAAGCATGGTCGGGCAGATCCTGGTCGAAGAATCTGTTCTCGGGTGGGAAGAGTTGGAACTGGAAGTTGTCAGAGACGCCAAGAGCCAAAAAATAACGGTCTGTTTTATTGAGAACGTCGACGCTATGGGTATACACACCGGCGACTCATACTGTACCGCTCCGATGCTGACTATTGACAAAAAACTGCAGCAAAAACTCCAGAAGTACTCTTATGATATCGTTGACGCGATCGAAGTCATTGGCGGCACAAACGTACAGTTCGCCCATGACCCTGAAACCGGACGGGTGGTTGTAATTGAAATTAACCCGAGAACCTCACGCTCATCGGCTCTGGCTTCAAAGGCGACGGGATTTCCCATCGCCCTGGTATCGTCCATGTTGGCCGGGGGGCTTACGCTTGACGAGATCCCATACTGGCGGGACGGGACACTCGAAAAATACACGCCATCGGGCGATTATGTCGTGGTTAAATTTGCCCGCTGGGCATTTGAGAAGTTCAAAGGCGTCGAGGACAAACTTGGCACGCAAATGCGGGCTGTCGGTGAAGTGATGAGCATCGGTAAAAATTATAAAGAAGCTTTCCAAAAGGCTATCCGCTCTCTTGAGAATGGCAGATACGGTCTTGGCTTTGCCAAAAACTTCAATAAACTTCCACTCGATGACTTAATGGGACTTGTAAGCACTGCGACCAGCGAACGCCAGTTCATTATGTATGAGGCCCTTCGCAAAGGTGCAAAAATAGAAACGCTGCATGAAAGAACATACATTAAAGAATGGTTTATCGAACAGATGGCTGAACTTGTTGAGATCGAAGAAAAAATATTGAAATACAAGGGCAAGTCACTTCCGGACGACCTTTTGGTTCAGGCAAAAAAAGACGGCTTTGCCGACCGGTACCTCGCACAGATACTCGATCTTACCGAGGAACAGATCCGCAAACAAAGAACCAAACTCGGAGTCGTCGAAGGATGGGAGCCTGTACCTGTCAGCGGCGTGGAAGATGCAGCCTATTATTTCTCAACATATAATGCTCCGGATAAGGTCGGCACTACCGATAATCGTAAGATCATGGTCCTGGGCGGCGGACCAAATAGAATTGGACAGGGAATCGAATTCGACTATTGCTGTGTACACGCGGCATTTGCCCTGCGGGATGAAGGTCTCGAGACGATAATGGTTAACTGCAATCCCGAAACTGTTTCAACTGATTATGACACTTCTGACAAACTATATTTCGAGCCGCTGACCGTAGAAGATATTTTGAGTATTTATGAAAAAGAAAAACCGGAAGGGGTTATAGTGCAGTTTGGCGGCCAGACACCGCTGAACATTGCCCGGCAACTCGAAGAAGCAGGTGTTAATATAATCGGAACCACTCCGGAGACAATTGATCTGGCTGAAGACCGTGACCGGTTCCAGGCAATGATGAAAAAACTTGGTATACCAATGTCTGAGTCCGGCATGGCCGGCGATCTTGACGAAGCACTGAAAATCGCCGAACGTATCGGTTACCCCTTAATGCTCCGACCCTCATACGTACTTGGAGGCCGGGGAATGGAAGTGGTTCATGACGAAGAAATGCTCCGTGAGTATGTTGCTGCTGCGGTTGAAGTGACCCCGGAAAGACCGATCCTGATAGATAAATTCCTTGTCAATGCGATCGAGGCTGAGGCCGATGCTATTGCAGATGGTACTGATGCCTTTGTCCCTGCGGTCATGGAGCATATCGAACTTGCCGGGATACATTCGGGAGATTCAGCTTGCGTGATACCGCCGGTATCGATCCCGCAAAAACACATTGATACTATTTGCCAATACACTAAAAAAATAGCAACTGAGCTTAATGTTGTCGGTTTGATGAATATGCAGTATGCGATAGCGGATGATACGGTGTATGTCCTGGAAGCCAACCCGCGGGCATCAAGAACCGTTCCAATTGTCTCAAAGGTATGCGGAATATCGATGGCCCGGGCGGCGACACAGATCATGCTCGGTAAGAAACTCGCGGACTTGGACTTAAAGCAGAAAAAAATTCCTCATTTCGGCGTAAAAGAAGCGGTGTTCCCGTTTAACATGTTCCCGGAAGTTGACCCGCTGCTTGGACCTGAAATGCGCTCCACGGGAGAAGTGTTAGGCTTGGCGGATTCCTTTGGCCTGGCTTTCTTTAAGGCCCAGGAAGCTATTCAGCAAATGCTGCCCTCGGAAGGAACGGTCCTTATAACAGTTGCCGATCCGGATAAAACATCAATTACTGAAATAGCAAAAGCGTTTGTCGAACTCGGCTTTAAAATAATGGCAACGGAAGGAACGTATAAGCATTTGACTGAAAAGGGCGTAAAAACGCAAAAGGTTCTTAAGGTATATCAAGGCAGACCGAATATTATTGATGCGGTTAAAAACGACGAGATTCAGCTGATAGTGAACACTCCGATAGGCAAGCGAAGCCAATATGACGATTCTTACATCAGAAAGGCCGCGATCGAATATAAGATCCCATACATAACCACAATTACCGCTGCCGCGGCCACGGCGAAAGGCATTGCCGCAAGGCAGAATGGACAGACAATGGTAAAATCCCTCCAAAGCTATCACAGGAGTCTTTGAAACGTTGAACTATTCGGACTTGACGCCTAACACTAATTCTCCGGTAGCTGTAAACCATCGCAATATAGGGTCTGGGCCAAAAGGGAATTTGTCGGGAAGGTTTTTTGCAGGGGTTAAAACAACTCGAATTTTAACTTCATACCGCCCTTTTCGTTGACATCAGTGACGAATATCTTCAACTGCTCCAGTGCAAGACGCAGTTCCTCGAAAGTGTCATGCAGGTCCTCGTACAACTGAGCGTCATTTAACAACTTTGCAACCGTACCGTCACCGTTATTGATCTTGTCCATGAGTCGGTTGAACTCGCCGAGGGCCTTGTTGAGCTTTTCGGTCGCAACGGCCGCCTCAGCCATGATCTTTTTGATATTCGCCTGGTTAACGTCGTCGCCGACTATCTCGTTAAAACTTTTTGCAGAGGCTTTGATCGAATCCAGAGTTTCGTTGATCCTTTTCTGCATTTCTTCCGGGATCAACTCACTGCCCACGCCGGTGCTGCCCTGCAGGATCATTCCCTCACAAAGAAACATACTCTTGGGATCGGTCGGGTCCAGGAGTTTGATCGGGGCTGCAGGGTCGACCTCCAGTTCGATATAACTGCTGCCCATGCTGCGTTTCATGATCTTGACTTCGATGCTTGAGGGGATATTGGTATATTTTTTCTCGATAGCCAGAGTGACTTTGACCTGATGATACACCTGTTTTGTGTTATCGTTCTCGATCCGTTCCGGACCCATTACGTTGATCACTTTGCCGACCTGGTATCCGCAGTAATATATGGGCGTGCCTGTCTGTACGCCTAAGGCATCCGGAAATTTAACGAGCACGTTGAATGAACGGAGCCCGCTGACTATGACGGGAAGCTCACCGAATATAAAGACCATCCACAGAAGTGCGCAGAAAGCGATTACCACGAAACCACCGACGATCATGTTACGTTTTTTTTGCAGTGTGTTATAGTCAACCATCAGTAAGCACCTTTCTAATCGGGCCGATTTTCCATGAACAGCTCTTTTATTGCCCGAAGCGTGTAACCGCTTTTGTTAAGATTTTTTATCAGCTTTGCTCGTTTGACGGTCTTTTCGTCAAAAAGACGCCTTCCGGTCGGTGTCGTCTCTGTCGGCTTCATCAGACCCAGCATCAGGTAGTATTGCAGCGACTGACGTGAAATACCAGCCTCTTTTGCGGCTGTGCCTATCGGCTTTAATTGGCTTTTCTTACTCACGGGCTTTTTGTGCTCCACGCTGAGCTAATTCGACCAACGAGCTCCTGAGTTCGGCAAGCGTTAAACTGCTTTGGGCCAAACGGTTAGCTGACTTAGAGTTTTTCGACAATTTCCCCGTGAATATTAACAAATAGTCATAATCGCCGGGTATATTGTACTGCTCAAGCCTGAAAGCCTCCCTGGCCAGTCGTTTTATCCGGTTTCTGACTACGGCGTTGCCGCATGTTTTACTTACCGAGACGCCTAACCGGGGCCTTTCTTCTGTGTTCGCCGCCGCGTATAATCTCAGTAAACCCCTGCTTACGCAGCACTTACGCGACAAAACCGCCTTGAACTCCTCGTTTGTCCTCAGCCGCTGGTCTTTTCTGAATAAATACCGTTTCAATCTTTTGTCCAATCCGGCCTGATGGTCAAAATACGCCTTGACAGTATTGATAT
>CBDUSK010000136.1:0-5093 GCA_965369915.1 uncultured Phycisphaerae bacterium | reverse complement strand
GTTACCGTCAAAATAAAAGCCGATGGCGAGATTGTCGCCACCGGCTTTGCAAAACATTCTAAATTGTAAACATTTACCGCATGTTCACTACGATCTCCACTCTGCGGTTTCTCGCCTTGCCGCCTGACGTGGAATTGGAACTCACAGGCCTGCCCTCTCCTGCTGCGACCGCCCTTATCCTGCCACCCTTAATTCCTTTCTTGTTCATATACCTCAGTACCGATAGCGCCCTCTCCGCAGACAATTGCCAGTTGTCTTGCCATTTCGATTTCTTGATCGGGTCCGAATCCGTATGACCCACAATATCGATGGCCTTATTTCCGTAACGCTCTTGCAAAACACTCAAAACATGGTTGAGTTCCGTTATGCTTGCCTTCTTCAGCGATGCCTTGCCCGGTGAAAAAAGGATCGCGTTCGGAAGAGTAACCGTGATCGTTCCCGCCATCGGGTCAAAGGTCACATCCATGTCCTTGCCGAAGCCCGTCGCCTCGGCCGGCGAAATATTCCTTTTAGAGATCATCATCTGAAGTTCCTCTATCGTCTGCTGACTGCTCGCAAGTTCGCGCCCCATCTGGGCCTTCTCGCGGGCAGAGGCGTCAAGAGATGATACGCAATTCTCATACAGACCTTTGAGGTTCTGATGCTCGACATTCATCCCTTTATATTTCTTCTGCCAGTTCGTACAACCACCTAAGACCATGACAACCGATAATGTCATAAGCATTAATAAACTCTTGTTCTTAACGTTTCCCATTTGGAACCTCTCTTTCGACCAAAACGGTTTCTCTTAGTTAACGATATAAATACAAGTTGGCCAGATATTCTCTGAACCAGTCATGAAGGATCATAACTGAAAACACTCCCAATGACAAGAACGGACCATAAGGAATTTGACGGGTTTTTTTAAAAAACATCTGATATCCGGCCCACGCAAGACCGAAAAATGGTGCTATAAAGAATGCCAAAACCACGAAAACCGGGCCGATTACCGCTCCTGCAGCCCCCATAAGGTGAACGTCGCCAAGACCCATCGCCTCTTTGCCAAAGCAAAGAGTACCTATAATTCGCGTCCCCCACAGAAGCCCGCACCCTGCGAAATAACCCGACAAACTACCCATAAGTCCCGAAACCATAGGATGTTGAGAAAATTCAATACACCACCTCTCACCGAGCGAACTGTGCCTGCACACCCAAAAACCCGCTCCTGCACAGATAATTATTGGCAAAAGAAACACAACTTCTTTCAGAACTTCACGACGATGGTTAAACACCGGCTCTGCCTCCGGCTGCCCGTCCGGGGCATTCGTTTCATTCTCCTCATATTCGTAGCTTCTTTTTATCAGACCCGTTGACAAAAAAATTAAAGATAATACCATCCCTGCCCCGGCTCCTGCCGCCAGTGCGCCGGTTTCCCCGGAAACGCTCGGAAACAGCTTATAGTGATTGATTATCAGAGGGTCTATTATCACCGAACCCAGCGCCGAACCGGCAACACCAACAGCCGTAACAAACCAGCATATCCCAAGAGGGATTACCCACAACTCAAGGTCTATCGCCGACGCCGCAAGAAAACTTGCCAGCAAAACCATATGAATTAAGTAAAAAAACCACCCACCCTTGACAAATGCCGAAATTCCGAACGCCCCGTCGATCTCGAATCGGCGAACTCCCTCCACAAAATACAATATAAATACACCCACAAACAGCAATGCGCTCAAAAGTTCGACCACAAAATAACGAAACGATATCTTACCCTTGCAGTACCGGCACTTACCCCCCAGCACAACCCATGAGACAAGAGGAATATTGTCATAAAACCGGATGTGTTTATTGCACGATGGACAGGATGACGGCGGACTTATCAATGACCGGTCACGGGGCATACGGTATATCACGACATTAAGAAAACTGCCGATACACGCACCGAATGCAAATATAAAGATTCCCCAAATCCATTCAGGCGACACAGCTGCTCCCTGAAAAAAAACTTACTTTTTTTTACCTTTGCGGCTTCTTACTTTTTACCTTTTTACCGTCCACCATCCCGGAGACCTTCATCGGCAAACCGAAGAGCTTGATAAAACCTGTCGCGTCCGTCGGGTCATATTCCGCACCCATCGTAAAACTCGCAAGGTCCCCGCGATAAAGGCTCTTTGGACTCTTCACTCCCGCAAGACTGCAGTTGCCCTTAAACAATTTCAGACGCACCGTACCGGTAACGTTCCGCTGAGTTACATCCACAAACGCATCCAGCGCCTCACGCAGTTTGCTGAACCATTGACCGTAGTACACCATCTCCGCATACTTCAAAGCCACCTGCTGTTTATAGTGCAAAGTCTCCCTGTCAAGCGTCAAACTCTCCAGCGCCTTATGTGCCGTAACCAGTATCGTCCCGCCCGGCGTCTCATATACTCCGCGCGATTTCATACCCACCAGCCGGTTTTCGACCAGGTCCGTCTGACCGACACCGTGCTTGCCGCCGAGTTTATTTAGCGTCTCTATGATCTTCACTCCACCAATCGCCTTGCCGTTAAGCTTGACAGGTTCCCCCTCTTTAAATCCTACCTCAACATAGTCGGCCCGGTTCGGGGTCCGACAGATCGGCCGCGTTATCACGAAAAGTTCGTCTTTCGGCTCGTTCCACGGATCTTCAAGGTCCGACCCCTCATGGCTGATGTGCCACAAGTTCCGGTCACACGAATATATCTTCTTCTTGCTCTGCTCGATCGGAATTTTACGCTTCTTCGCATAATCAACCGCCGCCTCACGGCTGGTCAGATCGAAATTAGGGTCCCTCCACGGAGCGATTATCTTCAAACTCGGATCCAGCGCCATAAAAGTAAGCTCGAAACGTACCTGGTCGTTACCCTTGCCGGTCGCACCGTGGGCCAACGACGTCGCTCCCTCTGCCTGGGCGATTGCCACCTGATGCTTCGCTATCAAAGGACGGGCTATGCTCGTACCCAACAGATAATCATGCTCATATATCGCACCGCTCTTCAGCATCGGCCAGAGATAATCGGTCACGAATTCCTTGCGCAGGTCCTTCACCACGCACTTTACTGCACCTGTAGCCAACGCCTTTTTCTTGATACCAACAAGCTCATCGCCCTGGCCTAATTCCGCTGCAAACGCGATTACATCATACCCGTAGGTCTCTTTCAGCCACGGCAGGATAACACTCGTATCAAGACCGCCGCTATAAGCCAATACTATTTTTTCCTTCTTTGCCATCTTGTTTTTTGTTCCCTAAAACTATTCGACAAACGTAACCGTTAATTCCGAATTGTTGATTATAAGCCGACTTGCTGCGAAAGACAATCAAAAACCGTTTTTCGCATGATTTCTTCGTTCGCCTCTTTCCCCGTAAACAGCTTATACTGTGCCATCGCCTGACGGATAAACATCTCCGCCCCGTTGACCGTCTGCGCCCCAGCCTCAGCGGCCTGCTTCAAAAGCATCGTCTCTAACGGATTATAAACCGTATCGAAAACCGCCATCTCCGCGCAAAGGCATTCCTTCGGCACAGGGCTTGCCTCGACTTCCGGATACATACCGATGCTCGTGCAGTTCACTAATACCTTCGCATTCATCCCCTTGATCTCTTCCAAACCGGCATATTTACAGCCAAACTCTTCCGCAAGGGCCTCGGCCTTGGAAACAGTACGGTTATAAACTGTCACCTTTGCTCCGACTTCTGCTAAACCCGCGACTATCGCCCGCGACACACCGCCCGCTCCGACTACTGCAACTGCCATCTTATGAAGCTCATGTTTCCCCACACTAAGAGCCGTACAAAGTGTGTCCATCGCTCCTGCGTAATCTGTATTGTATCCGCTGACACGGCCGCCGATGCCTATCTTCAGCGTATTGACCGCTCCGATATCTGCCGCCAATGGCTCGATAAATTCGCCCGCCTTGCCCACATATTTAAGGGCATGGGCCTTGTGTGGGATCGTTACACTAAATCCGCCGAATCCATACCCGCCACCCGCCCCGGCGGCGAGATTCTCCATAAATTCATTAAACTCTTCCTGGCCCCCTTTGATCAGCACCGGCAAATATAAACTGTTCGAGCCGTCATTATCAAAACACGCATTGAATATCGCAGGACTCAGCGAATGTCCCACCGGGTCACCGATCACCCCGAAAAGTTCCGTCTCGGCATCTATCCGGTCCCACCTGTAAAGATTCTTCATCCGGCTTAACTCTATCTGACCAGGCGCAGTCGCTTCCTCTGCTCCAAGACTTCCAAACGTTAGATATCCCCCGAACTTCTTCGACAGTATCCTGCTGATTACTCCGCTTTCGCCCATGCAAAACGCTATCAGATCACCCTTGCGCTTTTGCAGAAGATCGAACGCTTCAAAACAATCGCATGTTTGACCCGCCGTATAAACCAGTTTGGCGATACACTCAGGACAGGCTCCCTGGATTTCCTCGTAAAGCCCCCCGATATCGGAAAATCTCCCCTCGAAATTGTGGGCTGAAAGAATAAGCCGCGTCCCGCTGTGCTCTGAAAGAACCTTGACTATCCTTTCCCGAACATCACCGATAATAAAATTGTCGTACTCGCAATCGATATACTCCGCCCCGGCTTTGACCCCCTCTAAGAGGATCTCGACCCGCTTGTCAAGCTCCCACTCCCCAATACCTCCCTGGACCTTGTCCCGGCAGGTAACTATCACGCCCAGTCCCGTCCCCTTTGCCGTTTTGACAGCTTTCCTGACAACACCTGCCTCAAGCTCCGCCAGCAGGTCCGTACGAAGTTCCAGCATCTCAGCCCCGCCGGATTGCGCACTCTTTATCTGCGAGCCAACCTGCTTGAGCCCCTTACCTGATATCGGTACTGCCAAATATGTCATAATAACAAATTAGCCCCCAGGACCGCAAAATGCAAGCACAAACTCCGCTTGATTCTCATGCTATAATAACAGTTGACTTTCTGAAAAAATTCACCATACTGAAATACCGGCGTTTAACTTAAGCGAACTTTGAAAAATCGTTATCTGTCGAGGAAAGTCAATGTCAAAAACTCACTATTTCAACCTGCAGCCAAGTGAAAAAGCTATATTCCAGGCCGCTGCCAATAT
>CBDUSK010000135.1:0-5108 GCA_965369915.1 uncultured Phycisphaerae bacterium | reverse complement strand
CTTTTTAGCTTTTTTCCTTCTCTTAGCTTTCTTCTTGACTACTTTCTTTTTAGCTTTTTTCCTTCTCTTAGCTTTCTTCTTGACTACTTTCTTTTTAGCTCTTTTCCTTTTCTTAGCCACTTTCTTTTTAGCTTTTTTTCTTCTCTTTGCCATGTTAATCACCTCCTTTCGGCAATTTATTTTGTGTTAACTTGGCTCGTAATTTTCAAATTCTTTCCATAAGTGCATTAAGTATACTAATTTATCGTCAAATGTCACAAAAATACTTCATATTTTTTTTATTTTCGGGTTATTTTCAGTTCGGAGTTTAAGTGATAAAAGTTTGTTTGCAGCAGAGAAGTTGTTTTGTCGTAACAAAGAATTAAAAATTTGCAACTAATGTTGATTTTTTAGAATTGCGTCTAATGTATGTTTTAAAGCATTATAAGTGGTTTAAGGATTTACGTATCAAAGTCTGTATTGTATCGAGTGTTTGTTGTTGTTCATTGTTTTAACATAGAAATTGACCGCTGAATAAGGGATTTTTCGGCGAAAAAAAATTTTTAAAAAATAGCATTTTTTTTCTTTGCGTGATAGAATTTTCTTATTATTCAACAGGTTTATGTTAGATTGTGCAATTGTAATGGGAACAAAAATAATACTTTTTGGCGGAACGTTTGACCCGATACACCTCGGTCATACAAAAGTAATTAAACACTGTGCTGAACATATCGGCGCGGAAAGAGCAGTGTTCATTCCTGCAAAGTGTTCGCCGCATAAAAAAGAATTTCCTCTGGCAAGTAATTCAGATCGAATTAAGATGATATCACTCGCGATAGAAGGGGCAAGCGGTTTTGAAGTAAGCGACTGTGAACTGAAACGAGAACTCACCGGTTACACCCTGGATACGGTAAAATATTTTCGTAAGGTTTATGGCAAACAGGCCCTGCTTTACTGGCTGGTGGGTGCCGACACGGTCAAAGATCTGAGCAAATGGCATGGCGTTGAGGAACTGATCGATCTGTGTGATCTGTCGGTGATGTACAGAGCCGGTTTTGAAAAACCCTGTTTTAGCGGGTTCAAAGCTGTTTTCGGTCGCGAACGAGTCAGGAAACTCCAACAGAACGTGATCTCCACTCCGCTGATCGACATCAGCAGCACCCAAATCAGACAAAAGCTCTCTCGTGGCGCCGAAGTACAGGATATGGTCGCCCCGGCTGTAATGGATTATATTAAAAGAAACCATCTCTATAGTTCCTGATCGCCGGGTGAACAAAATGGACCTGAAATCAGTACTTTAAGTGTGCTTTTAGCTTCATAATTGTAGATTTCAGATTTTGTGCTGAACAGCAGGGACGAAAATCGCGGTTTTTAGTTTTTAATTGACTTTATTGTAGATTAACATTAGAATCAGAAACAGTCAGCCTGGCACACTTGTCGGTATTTTTTTGAAAAAAGCCGGCTTTTGGCCGGTAGGAGCGGGGCCTGATGAAAAGGCCTTTTATTTTAAGGTTAATTTGGTCTTTGGAGATGTTTGATGTTTAAAAAAAAGGGTAGTTCCGTTGTTGCGTTTGTAATCACCATCTTAATTGTAACTTCTACCGGTTTGTGCGGGGAACTCGAAGATAACTGGAATGATTTTCTGCATTATACCGCGATCGGTCTGCTGGACATGGCAAAAGGATATGCCCAGGAGATTATCGACAGCGAACCGGATCCGATCGCTCTTTTGGCTTTGAGCGAGGAAAACACCAACGGCTACAGGATCCTGCTGAAGATGAATGACAGCAGTGCCGAACTCAGGGAAGTCAGCGGAAAGATCCTCAGTATAATCGAGCAGGGCAGATATTACCGCAGAACCGATGCGAGAATAATCGTACAGGAGATCAAAAGGCTTGGCGGAACGATCCGCGGTCGTATAGCGGCCGAGCAGCGTCTTAAAAATGCGGGCGAGTATTGCATACCTTATATGCTTGATGTTCTTTCTGACATGGACAGGCAGGATGAGTTTGCCGCTGTTGCGGCAGCTTTACCCAAGATCGGCCGGGATGCGATCAGGCCTTTAGTCGCCGCCCTTGCGACGGATAACGTGGCCGTAAAAGCCGAGATAATCAGAGCGCTGGGTGATATCGGGTATCCTCAGTCGCTCGGTTATTTAAAATATATTGTGGAAAATGACAAGTCGAATCAGTTTCGCAATCTGGCTGTTCAGGCGATCAACAAGATCGATTCAGGCACGGGCAGACTTCCTGCCGCGGAGCTGCTTTATCAGCTTGCCGGGCGTTATTACAGTCACAGCCCGTCGCTGGCATCTGCGACAGATTATGAGTATGCGAATATTTGGTTCTGGGACGAAGAGACTCTCAGGCTCAAACGTGAAGAAGTTTCCAAAAGTTACTTCAATGAACTGATGTCGATGCGTGCATGTGAATGGTCACTCAAGGCCGACGAGAATCTCGGCAAAGCGATCGCTCTTTGGATAGCGGCGTTTTTTAAGATGGAGTCTTACGGTATCGACCAGCCTGAGTATTTCGGTCAGAAGCATCTCGATGCGATGGCGTATGCCAGAACGGCAGGTCCGGAGTATCTGCACGAGGCGCTCGATATCGCGATCAGGGAAAACAATTCGTTTGTCGCGCTGGGGGTGGTCGAAGCGCTGGCTGCAAACGCCGGAGAAAAGTCGCTGCTTTACCGTATCGGTTTGGCTCAGCCCCTCGTAAAGGCCCTTAGTTTTAACGACCGTGCGGTCAGGTACAGCGCAGCGATCGCGATAGGTGCGGCCGGCCCCGGGTCCGAATTTGTCGGCAGCAAGCTCATCATCGAAAACCTTGCCGAAGCGATCGGCGAAAGCGGAACCGACGAACTGGGAACGGAACTGGCGGATATGTACGCTATCCGGGCGATCAGTGTCATGCTCGATCTGGCGATATCCCGCAACCGGATCGTGGATCTGACCCGGGCCATGCCGGCATTGATAACGGCAACCAAAGATCCGCGTAAGGATATGCAGATACTTGCCGGAGAGGTTCTGGCACGGATCGAAAGCCCTGATGCCCAGCAGGCGATAGCCCAGATGGGTCTTACCGAAAATAACGATTTGGAAGTCCGGATCGCGGCCTTCGAATCTCTTGCGGTTTCGGCAAAACTTCATGCTAACCTACTGACGGCGGAAATGATCGACGGGATCTATTCGATAGTCGGCTCGGCTACTACCGAGACGTTGTTAAGAAGCACCGCTGCCAGTGCATATGGATCACTGAACCTTCCAAGCAGAAGGGTGAAGGACCTTATCCTGGATCAGACGGTTAATTAAATAGAAAATTGCAGTTTCGGCCAGGGAAGTAATCCGAATTTTTTTTTAGAGAGACCGGTATGCAGGATGAAAAGCCGGCAAAAGATGACATGCCGAAACACGGCTACCGATGGATCGGGGCCGGGATAGAATTCTGCGGAGTAATAGGCCTGTTCAGCTATATGGGGTATCGGCTGGACGGATTTTTAGATTCGAGCCCGTTTTGGTTTATAACGGGTTTTTTAATTAGCTTTATCGGCATGGTTTATATATTCTATAAGGACTCAATATGACCTGTCCGTAAATCGGCGGGCAACAAATATAGCGGGGGGGAGTAACGGAATTTTTATTGGCGGACGGAACCGGCAGTGCTTGAACTCGATCACAAGCTATTAGGCATCGCGAATCCACTGGAGCACGTAGTTGTCAAGCCTTTATTCAGTTTCGATCTCTGGGGCATCGAGATCGTTGTCAGCAATCACATGTTCATGGTTACCCTGGCGGCGTTTCTATTGATCCTCGTTCTTCCTGCGTCCGTAAGGGACAAAGGTCTTGTGCGCAGAGGTTTCGGTAATCTGATCGAAACGGTGTGTTCTTTTATCCGGGAAGAAATGGCAAGACCTTTTCTGGGTGACCGGACGGATAAACATATCGGTTTTGTCTGGACGGTCTTTTTCTTTGTTCTTACGCTGAATCTTCTTGGAATGATCCCGCTGGGCAGGATCATTCATCTTTTAACAGGCAGACAGAGCCATCTTGAAGGAGCGGCAACGGCCAATATATGGGTGACCGGCGCACTTGCGCTGGTGGCCTTTCTTGCCATCCATATATCCGGTATGCGTGAGCAGGGAGTATGGGGTTATATCAAGAATTTTGCCCCGAAGGTTCCCTGGCCGATGCTGCCGTTCGTCTATTTTATGGAGATAGTCGGCGCGCTGGTGAAGCCCTTTGCCCTTGCTGTACGACTTTTTGCGAATATGTTCGCGGGCCATATGCTCCTTGCGGCGGTGCTCGGATTTATCTTTGTGTTCAAGAGTTATTCGGCTGCGTCTCTGTCGATACTCGGTGTTGTAGTGATGAGTTTTCTCGAGATATTCGTAGCGTTCCTGCAGGCTTATATTTTCACTTTTCTGACGACGATATTTATTGGATTTGCAGTTCATCCTGAACATTGATGAAATAATTGATGATAACTGATTATTGAGTATTGGAGGTTTATTTGACATGGTTGATTTGATGAGTTCAATACTGGCGGAAGTTGTAATTGACGGTGCGGCATTCGGTGTCTTTGGTGCCGTCATCGGCTGCGGCATGATAATCATCGGTGCCGCAAGCGGACTCAGCAGGATCGCCAACGGAGCGACCGAAGCGATCGCCCGTCAGCCGGAAGCCGGCGGAAGGATCTTTACGAGTATGCTGCTTGCCGCGGCGTTTGTTGAGGGCGCGACCCTGTTTGCGCTGATCGTGTGTTTTTTTGCGGTCACTAAATAAAGGACGACGTCAAATGCAGAGTAAAAGATTCTGTGTTTTACTGGTGATGCTGTGTATGTGTTTGCCGGCGTTCGGGTCCGAAACTGTCGGTGAGGAGAATCCGCCGGGTCCTTTCAGCGGGGACTTTGCCGATTCTGTATGGACCGTTATCGCGTTTGTCGTTCTTTTGCTGGTGTTGTGGAAGCTTGTGTGGAAGCCGATGTTAGGGGGATTGAACGCCCGGCAGGAGCATATCGAACAACAGATATCCGATGCAGAGGAGACGAAAAAAAATGCCTCCAAGGTCCTGACCGATTACAACGCGAAACTTGACGATGTCGGACACGAAGGCAAAAAGATAATAGCC
>CBDUSK010000134.1:0-5110 GCA_965369915.1 uncultured Phycisphaerae bacterium | reverse complement strand
AGACGCAATCACGTAAAAAAAGTACCGGTGACCTTTTTTTCCTGCTGTCTGCAGGCTATTTTTTCGCGTGGTTGTAATTGTGGGGTTTTGTGCTATTGTAAAGGGCAGGCGAATCGATCTGATAATTGCAGGGCAGTGATACTTCAAGGCCAATTTCGCCGTATCAACTTTTTTTGTTGATTTTACCTTCAAAATTCGTACCTTATGCCTGTGCAAATTCCTATTCATGTGACCGAGGCGTGATTTAAGTAAGAATACAACAATTATTTTGAAAGGAAGAGGTTTAGTACAATGGCAGACGAAAAGAAAAGTATGCAATCTCTAATGACAGAAGGGCGGACTTTCCCGCCGCCGGCTAATATCCAGGCAAATGCCTATATCAAAGACCCTGAGGTCTTCAAGGAAATGTGGGAAAGATCTATCAATGATCCCGACGGATTCTGGCTCGAACAGGCAAAGAGACTCACCTGGTTCAAAGAACCGACAAAGAGTCTTGAGTACACCTGGGACACCAAAAAGCGTACTATTGAACATACCTGGTTCGCTGACGGCCAACTGAATGTCTCATACAACTGCCTGGACCGTCATCTTGGGACACCGACCGCTAAGAAAACCGCGATATTGTGGCAGGGCGAGGAAGAAGACGCTGTAAAAAAATACACCTACGAAGAGCTTCATAGGGAAGTCTGCAAATTCGCCAACGTCATGAAATCAAAAGGCATCGAAAAAGGCGACCGGGTAGCTATCTACATGCCCATGGTGCCCGAACTTGCCATCGTAATGCTCTCATGCACGCGAATCGGGGCCATTCATTCGATCATCTTCGGCGGTTTCAGCGCCGATGCCATTAAAGGCAGGGTCAACGATTCCGACTGTAAGATGCTCATCACTTCCAACGTTTCCCTCCGGGCAGGCAAGCGTATTCCTCTGAAAAAGATCGCCGACGAAGCGCTCGAACAATGTCCCACGATAGAGAACGTTATCGTCGTCAAAGTAAACGATGAATCCTGCAATATAAAGCAAGGCCGGGACCACTGGTATCATGATGAAATGGCCAATGCCTCCGAAGAATGCGAACCCGAACACATGAACGCAGAAGACATTCTCTTTATTCTTTACACCTCCGGCTCAACGGGAAAACCAAAGGGTGTTGTCCATACCACCGGCGGATACCTTCTGCATACAGCCCTTACTCATGAGTTGGTCTTCAATATACACGACGATGATGTTTTCTGGTGTACGGCTGATATCGGATGGGTAACGGGACACAGTTATATCGTCTACGGCCCGTTAGCAAATGGAGCCACTTCACTGATGTTCGAGGGAGTTCCGACCTATCCGGATGCCGGACGTTTCTGGAACATTTGTGACAAATTCGGCGTTACCGTCTTTTATACCGCTCCGACAGCAATACGCGCACTGATGCGTCTCGGAGACCAGTGGCCTGGGAAGTATAAACTCGACACACTCCGCGTACTCGGCAGTGTGGGTGAGCCGATCAATCCGGAAGCGTGGATGTGGTATTACGAGAAGATCGGGCGCGGAAAATGTCCTATCGTTGACACCTGGTGGCAGACCGAGACCGGCGGATTCATGATAACCCCTCTGCCCGGCGCTCACACTCTAAAGCCCGGAAGTGCGTCAAGGCCTTTCTTCGGCGTCGACCCCGTCGTACTGCGTGATGACAGATCACAATGTGATACCAACGAAGGCGGTAAGCTCTGCATTCGCAAGCCCTGGCCGGGTATGATGAGAACGATGTGGGGCGATCACGACCGCTTTGTCGACACATACTTTACAATGTATGACGATATCTATTTCGCCGGTGACGGCTGCCGTATCGACAAGGACGGTGACTACTGGCTGATGGGAAGGATCGACGACGTTGTAAATGTCTCCGGACATCGTATCGGAACCGCAGAGGTGGAAAGCGCCCTGGTCAGCCACGACAAGGTCGCTGAAGCCGCGGTTACCCCCGTTCCGCATGAGATCAAGGGGCAGGGACTTTACGCTTATGTAACTGTTGTCGACGGTGTCGAAGAAAATGATGAACTCAAAAAAGAACTCATTAAACATGTTCGCAGCGAGATCGGACCCATCGCAACTCCTGAGGCGATTCAATTCGCAAAAGCTCTTCCGAAGACCCGTTCCGGTAAGATCATGCGAAGGATCCTGCGAAAGATCGCTGAAAAAGATACGGACAACCTCGGCGATGTCTCAACCCTCGCGGACCCCAGTGTTGTCGAGGAACTGATTAAAAGCCGGGGGTAAGCAAAATCCCGGTTTTAGATATTTTTGGTCGGTCATGTGCCCCGACATGCGACCGGCCTGTATAAATAAAAGGATTTATTATGACCGAACAAATCGCAGTCCCCAAAACAGCCGTGGGAGAGCACGGATGGCGCGTTACGTTCGCGGGAATGGGCATTAACCTTGCTCTGGGTATTTTATATACCTGGAGCGTGATCAGCGAAGGGATCCCGGAAGAATGGGGCTGGAATGAATCGGACAAGTCGTGGCCATATTCAGTTGCATGTCTGGTCTTTTGCATAATAATGGTTCCTGCGGGCCGACTGCAAGACAAGTTCGGACCTCGCGTTGTAGCAGCCATTGGGGGTGTCCTGGTCGGCATCGGTTTCATTTTTTCCAGTATGATGACAACGCCTTTAGGTTTTGTCATCGGTTTTGGTGTGCTCGCCGGTGCAGGAATAGGTTTCGGATACGCTTCGGCTACACCCCCGGCGATAAAGTGGTTCCCTCCTGCTAAGACGGGACTTATTGCAGGGATAGTTGTCTCAGGTTTCGGACTGGCAAGTGTGTATGCAGCACCTCTGACAAAATGGCTCATGGGAAATTATGGACTTCAAAGGACGATGCTTATCCTCGGGATCGGGTTTCTCTTCATCATCACAGGAGTAAAAACTATTCTAACTCCTCTTTGGTTTGGTTTCTCCCAAATGCTCCAGTCTCCCGGTGAAAATTATGTACCTCGAACCACTAAAGCCCAAAAAGCTGCCTATGACAAAGATAACCTTGCCCCAAGCGAAATGCTGCGTACTCCACAGTTCTATATGCTCTGGCTCATGTATGCTTGTGGAGCAGGAGCAGGTCTGATGATCATCGCCAAGCTTGCAGCAATAGCCGATAAGCAGGTTGGTATAAGTCTGGGCTTCGTACTGGTAGCAGTACTTGCACTTGGTAACGGCGGCGGCCGTATTTTAGCCGGCATGCTCAGTGACAAAATAGGCAGAAAGGCAACTATGTTTATTTGCTTTGTTTCGCAAGCGATCTTCATCTTCCTGATCTCAAAAGCAACCATGGAAAATACACTGGGTAAAATTCCAATGATGTGTTTACTTTCGGCTCTAATCGGAGCAAACTACGGAGCGAATCTTGCCCTGTTCCCTTCGATAATAAAGGACTACTACGGCGTTAAGAATTTCGGTATGAACTACGGCTTAGTATTTACTGCATGGGGCGTAGGCGGATTTATGTTAGCTGAACTTGCAGGTATTGTATACGACAAAACACAATCGTTTAATTTTGCATACTTCTGTGCATCCGGACTTTTGATTCTGGCGGCGATCATGGTCTTTATGCTGAAACCGCCGAAACACCTTGAAGATACAGTCGAAACAGTTTAATAGCCGGTTATTTAAAAACAAAAAAAGATCACAGTCCGTGATAAGAAAAAATATTCTGTTTAACCGCCCCGATCACATTGTCAACGGCAGGTGCTATCATTTTAGCGATTCTCTGATCGACAGCAAGTCGCTCGTCTCTCAATTCGCTTTGATCGGACTGACCGCAAAGCCCCGCCCAGGAAAGGCTCCACGCCCTGACGGTATTTTCTAAATCGTATCCCCCGCCGCCGGTCGCAAGTATGGGTCGATCGAATTTTAATAACTCGGCAATAATATCCGCATATACGTTATTGGTCAGGTTCAGATCCGCCAGCGGATCACTTGCTAAACCATCGGCACCGATCTCTACAACAATACAATCAGGATCATATACACTTATCAGAGGCAGGACCACTTCCCTGATGACTTTCATATACGCCTGGTCGTAAGTGCCCGGCGGCAAAGGAACATTTACACTGCAACCTTTACCTTCTCCGGTGCCGAGGTCATTGACAAAGCCCGTACCGGGAAAAAGCGTTCTGCCGTCCTGATGCAGCGAAATGGTCATCACATCATTACGGTCATAAAAAGCGTTCTGGACCCCATCGCCGTGATGAACATCGACATCAAGGTAAAGCACCTTTTTGCCCGCATCGGTAAGAGCCATGATCCCCAGCACCACATCGTTGACATAACAAAAACCCGAGGCATAGTTTTTTCGGCCGTGATGAAGTCCGCCTGACGGGTTAAAAGCAATTTGAGCTTTGCCGGAAATGATGTTCTCGGCGGCTGTAAGCGTCGCGCCTGTCGCCCATACGGCATGATCGAAAACGCCTTTAAATACCGGACAGTCGCCGGTCCCCAGGCCCATATCGAGAAATTCCGGCTCATAGTGCCCCTGCGACACCTTTTCCAGCGCATCCAGAAAGGCGGGGGTATGATACCGCCCAAGACCTTTTCGGTCCGTGGCTTTAGGTTCGACCTGCTCTCGGTCCGGTCCGTTTAAAAGGCCCATCGAGTCCAGGGTTTTTTTAACCAGTCCCGCCCGGGAGGTATCAAAAGGACACTGAGGCGGATACGGTAAACGTTCTAACTCCTGCGAATGTATAAAGATCTTTTTTGCAGCCCGTTGGGTTTCGTTCATGGCTTTGTCCTATGATTTGACAGTGTATTAAAGATCATTTTTTTTATATCCATAAAAACGGGGCCTGTAAAGGCTTTTGTCCGGACAAAAGCGTTAAAAACTTTACAAATTTCTCTCCGGAAGGTATGATAACCCTTTCGTGCCGATGTAGCTCAATGGAAGAGCACAGCTTTCGTAAAGCTGAGGTTGAGGGTTCGACTCCCTCCATCGGCCTTATGAATCTTGACGACAAATACAATTCGCTGAAAAAGACCCTGAAATCTTTTGGCAAAGTGGCTATCGCCTATTCCGGCGGGGTTGACAGTACCTTTCTCCTGAAAGCAGCGGTCGATACGCTCGGAGC
>CBDUSK010000133.1:0-5117 GCA_965369915.1 uncultured Phycisphaerae bacterium | reverse complement strand
GCAAAAGAAAACGTCCAGATAAAAGAAGAATCACAGACCCTCGCAACGATCACACTGCAGAACTTCTTCAGACTCTACGGCCAGATCGCAGGAATGACAGGAACCGCCGCCACCGAAGCTGGTGAGTTCATGAACATATACGGACTTGAAGTCATCGTCATTCCCACGAACGAACCTTGCATCCGCGATGACCGTGATGACCTGATATATAAATCGATGAAAGAAAAATTCAACGCCATCGTCGATGAGATACACCACGTCAGCCGCGAAGGAAGACCCGTCCTCGTCGGCACCGTAAGCATCGAAAAAAGCGAGGCCATCTCAAAAGCCCTGACCGACAAATACGGCCTCGACCACGAAGTTCTCAATGCAAAACAGCACGAACGCGAGGCGTCCATCGTCTTAAAGGCCGGCTGGCAGCACAAAGCAAGGGACAATAAAATGTGCGGCAACGTCACCATCGCGACCAACATGGCCGGACGCGGTACCGATATCAAATTAGGCACCGGCGTCGCAGAGATCGGAGGCCTGCACATCCTCGGTACCGAACGACATGAAGCAAGACGCATCGACAACCAGCTTAGAGGACGGGCAGGACGTCAGGGAGATAAAGGCTCGAGCGAATTCTTCCTAAGCTTCGAAGATGACCTCATGAGGATCTTCGCACCCGAAAATGTCGTAAAGTTTCTCACCTGGCTCCCATGGGAAGAAGGAGAACCGATATATCATTCAAGAATAAGCAAAGGTATAGAAAAAGCCCAGAAAAAAGTCGAGGAACGAAACTTCGAACAACGAAAAAGCCTCCTCGAATATGATGAGGTCATGGACTATCAGCGGAAGATATTCTACTCCCGCAGACGAAGCATCATCGAAGGGAAAAACCTCAAATCCACTATCGAAGAGATGATAGAATCCGTCATCGCCGCCAATTGTCACAGCATTCTCGACGAAAACTACCCTCACCACTGCATCGCAGAATGGGCCCGAAGCACCTTCGGGGTCGATCTCCAGCCGAATCGCATCAGCAGCTTTAAACCGCCCGAGATTGAAGAGATAATAAAACTCCAGGCTAAGAAAAACATAACCGGCGAAATTTCCCTCTCCATAGGTGAATACCTCGAAGACTACGAGGACCCGGGCACATGGAACATCGATGGGCTCTGCCGATGGGCCATGAGCGCGTTCGGCGCAGGACTGTCAGCCGGCAAACTAAAAAACGCAAGCCACGAGGAAATCAAAAAAATAATCGTTAGCGCCGCCTGCGACCAGATAGACAAAAAAGACTGCTCCCGGATAGACGAATTCTTAAAGGATGATTTCGCCGTAACAACCTTCGCTCACGCCGCCGCAAGCAAATTCGACATAAAGATAAACTCCCACGACATAAAGGGCCTCAAGCCGGACCAGGTTCATCAGCACATTCTCGAACTGGTAACCCGAAAATACAAAGAACGCGAGATATCATATCCTGTCGAATTTGCCATGAACATGGTCTTCGGACCACAGGGATCGAACATATACGGATTCGAGACTCTTGCCGAATGGACCAACAAAAAATATCTCGCAGATATTACCGCCGAACAGCTTCAGTCTATGTCTGAACGGACACTGCACGAAAAGCTCATCGAGCTTAGCACCGGCTACAATAACGGAAAGCTCAACGACGAGATCGAGGCCCGGCTAACCAGGGCCGATACCGCCGATCTTGCCCGATGGGCAAACGAACGTTTCGATGCAAAACTCGATCCCGAAGAACTTCGGGACATTGACCAGGCCAGGGAAATTATCACAAATACCGCACGGCAGTTCCTCCGAAAGGAACTAAGCGACCTCGAAAAATACGTGCTCCTCCAGATCTATGATAGCACCTGGAAGGACCACCTCTACGCAATGGACCATCTCAAAGAAAGCATCTTCCTCAGGGCCTTTGCCGAAAAGGACCCAAAGGTCGAATACAAACACGAGGGCTTCAGAATGTTCAACGAGATGCAGCAGACCATCCAGGACCGCGTCGCCGACACCATCTTCAAGGTCCGCCTCGAAGTCGGTGCACAAAGGCGAAACGTCTGGAACGTAAGCTCCACTCAGCACGATGAGGTCAGCCAGTTCTCAATGGCCGAGCGCCAGCGCGCCGCCGCAACCGCACCACAGGGCGAAATAAAAGTCAAACAGATCAAGCACACCCAGCCAAAAGTCGGCAGGAACCAGCCCTGCCCCTGCGGAAGCGGAAAAAAATACAAAAAATGCTGCGGGAAAAACCTCTGACCACCCGACTGTCAAACGGATCTAAACTTCATAAAATTTAAAACGGGTGTTTCTGTCTGTTTTCTATGTGGGTATAAAAGAAAACATCAGGCAACCTAAGGTACCTGATGTCTTCCGGAGGGGAGAAAACTCTTTCGTTTTTATTATCGGTTTTAATCCTACTTTTTCTTTAACATATGTCAAGCTGTCTGTTCTAAAATTTCTACGACACAGCTTTGAACGAGTTCGTCTATTTGCAAAAAATTATTACATCTATTTTTTTTTAAGCCATCTTACCCTGAAAATATCCCGTATTTTGTCCGTAAAACGCATTCCCAGCTTTTGGGTGCTCCTCTTAAATTCCCCACACTGTAAATCCTCTATCACTGGTTTACGGCTTTTCCTGCCCCTGATCGAAATAATTGCTAACAGCCATCCTGTTACAAACCCCAGCCGGGCACTCTTCCTCGGATTTTCCCCGACCCGCCTCATCGCTGCACCGCGACTTTAGTGGCAACAAGCAATTCTTCTCCCGTCCTGCTGGTATAACCGGTCTCGCCGAACAACTGATGCCTCCGGAGAACTTCCGCCCCCTGGTCGTAATATCTCTGCACCGCCTCGATTCCCCCCTCCGCCGCTCCCGCGGTTTTATAGTCCCTCTCAAGCAGCCATCGGCTGAATTCTTCGTTGTACTCTGCCGGATAAATAAGTGCCGTCACATAACTGTTCTCGCCGTACTTTGCAAGATGAACCTTGGCCCGCTCCGGAGGCGCCGCGGCCAATGCCGCTTCGACAAGCTCCTTGTAATCACGCTCGGCCGTGACCTCGTCTTGCGAATAGAAAAACATTCCCATCTCAAGCTCGAAGATGTCGCGCCGTATGCCTTTGATCTCCATCCTGCCGTCGGGGTAAGCGTTATATATCTTATAAACCGTTACGTCCCTGAACTTCTCGCTCTCCAAAAGCTCCGCCACTTCCCGGGCCGTGAAACCAAGCCCCGTATGTTCGCCAAAATCGACAACATACAAGCCGACATACTTACCCGGATTTTCCACTTCAGGAAGTTTCATATTATTTCACTCTCAACCGCGCAAATTTCCTC
The DNA here is from genome assembly GCA_965369915.1 of uncultured Phycisphaerae bacterium. Taxonomy (GTDB): domain Bacteria; phylum Planctomycetota; class Phycisphaerae; order Sedimentisphaerales; family Anaerohalosphaeraceae; genus CBDUSK01. Next base: position 1,771 of record CBDUSK010000133.1, on the reverse strand, counting down.
TTGCCGACCTGCACGACCATCCCGTCAACCGGCTCGATCATGGCATTAGGGTCGGTTAGTTTCTCGTCATCTATCCGCACACCGCCCTGCTTTATCACACGCTTTGCTTCACCGCCCGTACTCACCAGACCGCACGCCGTAAGCAGCTTGCTTGCCATGATCGGCGCAGCAGCTATTTCTATCTCAGCTATATCGTCCGGAAGCTGGTTCTGCGCAAACACTTTCTCAAAATGCGCCGCCGCCGCTTCGCCGGCCTTGTTATCATAAAATTGCGCAACGATCGTTTTGCCCAAAAGGACTTTTGCTTTCTTGGGATGCGTCTGTGAGAGATCCGTCAGCTCTTTTATCTTTTCAACCGGCATGTCCGTAAGCAGCGTAAAGTAGTTGGCCATCATCCCGTCCGAAATACTCATCACCTTACCGAACATCTCGTTCGGCTCGTCCGTCACGCCGATATAATTACCCTTCGACTTACTCATTTTCTCCACGCCGTCAAGCCCGACCAGTATCGGCATGATAATTACGATTTGCGGCCGCTGCCCGTAAGCCTTTTGAATATCTCTGCCGATCAGATTGTTGAACGTCTGGTCAGTACCGCCTAACTCCACATCGCTCTTTATCATCACCGAATCATAACCCTGCATCAAAGGATACAAAAACTCATGCATATAGACATCGACATTGGCCTGCATGCGCTTTTTGAAAGTATCGCGCTGAAGCATCTGGGCAACGGTTTTTTTGCCGGTAAGCTGAATTATTTCCAAGGCTGTCAATTTCTCGAGCCATTCGCTGTTGTATCGCACTTCGAGTTTATTTTCGGATGTATCAAGGATCTTACCCGCCTGTTTGAAATAAGTCTTCGCATTGGCTTCTATCTGCTCACCCGTAAGGATCGGTCGCGTAGCGTTCTGCCCCGAAGGGTCCCCGATCTGCGCCGTATAATCGCCGATGATAAGCACCGCCTTGTGCCCGGCGTCCTGGAACTGACGCATCTTCCGCAGCACCACAGTATGACCAAGGTGGATATCCGGGCTCGTCGGATCAAGACCTAATTTTATACGCATCGGCTCGGCGCTTTGGGCCGATTCGGTAAGCCTTTCAGCCAATTCTTTTTCGCTGTAGACCTCTACCGCGCCTCGCACGAGCTGCTTTATCTGTCCTGCGATGTCCTTCTGCATAGAAAACTCTTTTGCAAAACTCTAAAAAAAATAATTCCAGGGCGTCATTATACCTGCTCGGAGGCGGCTTAGCAACCCCGTCCCTTCCGGCGGTTAAAGGCCCTTATCTCGAACAAATAAAGGATTACCGCCCCCGCAAAAGCTATCACGCATAAAAACTTTAGCTCCTCGGCGCCGATAAGCCGCCATAATGGCCTTTGGAGTTCCTGTGCCTTGCTCGGCCAGAACAACTGAACGTCATAATGATAGATCGAATCGAGCGACGCATGCAGCCATACCCCGAGGATCCCGGAAACCATCATCTTCCACCGATTCGCCTTGTACCGTATGCGAACCAGACGCATCCCCCATTCCAAAAACCGTCTTATCGGTTTCGCTCCGTAAACAATTAATCCCAACACCGCGCCTACTATCGCGCCTCCAAGAAGCGTATGAAAATGCCAATACCGATGATGAGGCCACTTACCCGCGAACAATACTTCTATATCAACAATGACATTGACCAGAACAAAAACAGGCACATCGATCCAACGGCGCAGCAATAACGCCAGATATCCGCTCGGACCAAAATGATATGGCGTATAAGGCATAAA